>NZ_JBJZOG010000029.1:0-70104 GCF_047200535.1 Micromonospora mangrovicola
GTGGGCCGTGCGTGAGCCGTCGGCCGACCGGATGGTCCAGCCGTCGGCGTCATAGACGATCTGGTCGGTCGTGCGGGCCAACCAGGGTTCGAGCGCGAGGGTCAGGCCCGGCCGGAGCTTCAGGCCGCGCCCTGCCCGGCCCGTGTTGGAAACGTGGGGGTCCTCGTGCATGGTGCGGCCGATGCCGTGACCACCGAACTCGGTGTTGACCGGGTAGCCGTAGTCGCGGGCTACCGCGCAGATCGCCGCGGAGATGTCACCCAGGCGGTTGCCCGGACGCGCCACCTCGATCGCCGCCTCCAACGCTTCCTCGGTGGCGCGGATTAGCCGCAGGTCCTCCTCGGCGGCAGAGCCGACGACGACCGTGCGCGCCGAGTCGGCGACCCAGCCGTCGATGCTGACTGCGAGGTCCGCGCTGAGTACGTCGCCGTCGCGCAGTGTGTAGTCGTGGGGTAGGCCGTGCAGGACGGCGTCGTTGAGTCTCGGTGCCTTGCTGCGCCAGGCGCGAGCGGGACGTGACCTTGCGGAGGTCGCGCGTGCGGCTGGCATCTCGCCGGAGACCCTACGCAAGATCGAGACCGGACGACTGCCCTCTCCCGGATTCGGCACGATCATCTGCCTAGGTGAGGCGTTCAACCTGCCGGTGCAGGAGTTGGCAGCCACCTGGCGCGGCAGCGACCTGGCGCTGGAAGCCGTCTTGTAGCCGCTGCTCCACCGTCCGAGCAAACCCTGCCGTCCAGCACCCCGCAGACGGCGCGGCCCGTCCTCGGCGACGGTGAGTGCGCAGCGCGGTGAGCGGTGAACGCGAGCACGCCGATGCCGTCGAAGTGCGGGGGCGACCTCAGGGAACTGTTTGGGTGGGCGGCACCGGAGCGGGCCTGCCAGTCCGTCGGGTTGACCCCGGACACAGCGACCCGGACGCGAACGTTGCCGGGGCCAGACGCGGGCACGCCAGCAGTTCGTCGGGGTTGGGCGGCGTGTCGCTCGCGGCCCACTTGTGACCGGCTCCGCGCCTCTACGGTGCTGAGTGTCAGCAGACGCACTCGAAGGACAAACCGCTACTCGCTGGGGTCGCGATCCAGACTGCCCGGACAGGGGCTCGCCGCTGCGCCGTCGCCCAGATATCCGCCAGTGCTGCGGCGCGCAGCGGTCCGGTGGGCGCGAACTTGAACCCCGTGTCGTGGAGGTCGAGCCTGTCAAGGCCGAACAAATCGACCTCGTTGTCGAAGGTCATCTCCAAGTCGAGCTGCCATAGTTCGGGCTGCCAGTAGGGATCTTCGTGGTCACCGATATCAGTGATGGCCAGTTGCCGGGTGAACGTCAGAATCAGGCGGTTATCGCTCCAGGTCCGTCGGCCCCACTGAATGATGAAGCCGTCGGCGTCGGAGCCCGGAGTTGGGTCGACGCCGTCAATGTCCAGTTGCAGGAACTCAGCGAACGCACCCCATGCCGCCTCGACATCGGTCACAGAGTCCTGCTCGACGCCGTGGCGCCGCAGGACCTGCGTGCACACGTCAAGACTGCTCCGCCAAGGGATGTGCATATGACCAGCATGCCTTGTAGGAACAGCCCGACTGCCGGCTGCCGGCGGTGTGTGAGGACTTTCTGTACGTCTACGAGGCGGCCCGACAAGCGGGCCGCACGCGCCGCGGCCAGGGCGCGCGGCCCGGCCCCTCTGCGTTGCGCCAGGGCCGGACCACGCCGAACGCCCGGCGGCTGGCGCGGAAGCGGGGAGCCCGAGCGGGCCGCGGCAGAACGACAGACCGTTGACTAGCGAGGGGGCCGGCAGCCGGCCGGGCCGCGCGGCCACAAACCCGCGCGGCGTAGGGGAGCGCACGCCGGCCACGTCGGCGAGCTGGCGGCGGTCGCGGGGTTGCGGGGTTGCGGCTAGTGCGCCTCCGGCGGGGCGCTCCGGCTCCAGGATGGCCGGGCTCCGTCGGCGAGTCGCGGTCCGTGGGTGGTTGCGGTAGGCCATGTCGAGTGGCCGTTGGCCATGCAACCTTTTCGGTCGACAGCCGGTACTACCTGGTGACTGGGAGGAAGGGCGGGACTTGATCACACCTGAGGGCTTCGACGAGTTCGTCGCGACCCGCTCGCCCCGGCTGTTGCGTACTGCGTTTCTGCTCACGCGCGATTGGGCGTTGGCCGAGGATCTCTTGCAGACGGCACTGGCGCGGGCGTGGGAGGCGTGGCGGCGTATCGAGGGTGATCCGGAGCCGTACGTGCGGCGCATCATCGTCAACGCGAACGCGTCGTGGTGGCGGCGCCGGTGGCGTGGTGAGGTTCCCACGGCCGACCTCCCTGAGGTGGCCGCCGAGGCGGACCGGTACTCGGGCCTCGACGACCGGGACCGCCTCTGGCGGGCGTTGGGACGCCTGCCTCGCCGGCAGTGCGCCGTGCTCGTGCTGCGGTACTTCGAGGACCTGTCGGATGCCGAGATCGCCGAAGTCCTCGGCTGTTCCGTCGGCACCGTCAAGAGCCAGGCCAGTCGGGCCGTGGCCAAGCTCCGCCTCGACGAGACCCTGGCACCGGAAGGGATGCTGCGATGAATCTGACCGATCTGACGCAGGTGCTCGACGAGCGTTCCGGTGAACGGATTAAGCACGTCAGGCATGACGCGAGACTGCGCGGCGTACGGGCGAAGGTGCTCGCGAGGCGCCGCCGCCGTATCGCCACCTGGACGGCCTGCGCTCTGGTCGCCCTGGGCGGCGTCGTCGGGGCCGCTGTCGTACCCGGGCTCCACACGGACCGCACCCCCGCCCCGGCAGACAGCTCGTCGCCAGGGCGCATCATCGAAGGATTTCCGGAGTACGCACACGGCGCCCGGCTCGTGGCCGTGAAGTCCGCAGCGCTGCCGCAGCGCCGCGTCGAGTTGACGATCGTGCCGAGCACCCTCGATCTCGTCGTGTCCACGCGATGCGACTATCCCCTGCTCCAGGAGCAGTTGAGCATCAATGGCCACGTTTATGAATCCCATGGCGACTGCGGGGCGGTCCAGATGGGGCCCGGATGGGACAGGTACGGCGTGGTTGTCGGCAAGCCCGCCACCTTTGTCCTGACGATCACTGGGACGCGGCCGTTGGACCAGTCCGGCGAGATCCGGACGCAGGTCCCGGCCAGCGGCACATTCGGGCTCGCGATCGGCGAGCGGACTCCGCTGGACCAGTACCCGCTGCCATCCCGGCCGTCAGGAGCACTCGGCCCACTGGCGCTTCCGGCCGGCTGCACCGAGGTGCCGTGCCAGGGCTTCGTCATAATCCGGTCCGACCCCGCTGATCCGTCACGCCCCGTCGAGCAGACCGTGACCTGGAAGACCATCGACTCGATCGCCATGGACGCCCAGACGCCCGGGCTCCTCCACCTCCGTGTCAACGGCACAGAAATCAAGACCGGGCGATGGTGGGACTACGCAGGGTACTCAGACGGCATGTACGGCGACCAGGACGGCCGCTGGAAGCGCGATTTCGGCCTCGATCTGCGTCCCGGCGACCCGGTGACCATCGAGATCGTGCCCGAGCGCATCACCGGAGCCTGGCAGGTCATCTTCGCAACCTGAACAACATCAACTGCCGCCCGGGAGGCGCCGAGATGCGGAGCCCAGCCCGGCTGAGTAGCCATTGAAGTAGGCAAGGCGGCGTCCCGGCCGAACTATCCCGTACATCGGCGGAGTCGCTGAGCAGTGCCGGGCGAGGCTGAGTACCTCTGCCCGTTCCTGGCAGTGTGGGCACACAGGGGTCACGTCCGCGCTGGTGGTGTAGGAGACGGCCATCGCGGGATCCGGTCTGATGCTATGCGGCGATCGGTGCCGCGTCGGTCTGGTCGGTGTCGTGTTTGCTGGTGTCGACGGTGGTCAGGCGGGCTTTGGCGAGTAGTTCCAGGCCCATGTAGCGGCGGCCTTCGGTCCATTCGTCGGTCTGTTCTGCGAGGACTGCGCCGACGAGTCGGATGATCGCTGCCCGGTTGGGGAAAGATACCGACGACATCGGTGCGGCGGCGGATCTCCTTGTTCGGCCGCTCTTGTGGGTTGTTGGATCAGATCTGGCGCCAGATCTCGCGCGGCCCAGCGGCCTGCCCAGACAGAGCAGCTCGCTCGTGCCGCAGCCAAGGCCTCCAATGGATCGGACTTGCCCTTGCGGCGGCGTGTCTTTCGGTCCGGCCGGTCGACCTCCACCACCGCAACGCCCTCGCTGGCTAGGAACCTCGCAAGACCGGCACCGTATGATCCAGTGCCTTCGACGCCGACCTTGATCACGGCCCCGAATCCGCGAAGCCAGCTCAGCAGCGCGCGATACCCCTGCCCGGTGGCCGGGAACTGGGCATCACCGAGCTCCCGCCCAGTGCTGTCCACCGCGGCCGCATGATGCGTGCGGCCATGCGTGTCCACACCGCCGATAACCTTTTCCGTTCCTGCCATGCTCGCCGGCATCCCTTGTCTTCCGAGCCTGCGTATGGCACGCGCCAGCGGGCAGACGGACAGGACAGTAGTGGGGCCGACGGCTCAAGCTCCTATAAGGTCACGACACCCATCCAGTCGCGTGCGAGGAGACCGGCCGGGTCCCGCCGACGAATCTGGCTGAGGACACCCAGGTCAGTCAGGGAATGGGTCAGACGCGACCCGGCCGACTCCCAACCAGAATTCTTACTGTCCGGAAGTAGCTACCCTGCCGCAGCTTCGGGATCGCCAGGTCGGTCGTGCCGGCGCGGGTGTCCCACTGTCTCGGCCGGTATCCGTTGCGGGAGTTGACCCGCTCGTCACTGCGCTGCCCATAGGCGGCGCCGCAGATCGTGTCCGCCTCGGCGGACATCACCGCTTGCGCGAACGTCTTGATCATCGCCTGCAACACATCAGGCGACGCGCCCGCGATCTGCTCGCACAGCAGGTCAGCAGGATTCACACTCTCAGATGCGGCCATCGCGCATCACTCTCCTTCGTTGGATTTAGCCGTCTCGAAGGATTGCGCGGTGGCCGTCTCCTATCTACGCAACACGCCCATCACGGGCAAGTCGTACACCACTCCCGTGGACGCAACCCACCGGCCGCCGGGATCGGGTGCTCGAGGTAGATGTAGGCCGCATCAGCGTCGCTGTCGTAGGTGCAGACCAAAGACGCCTCCGCCAGTCAGTCATGATCAGGTGTGGGGCGCGCGTCTTCGGTGAGGGTGTATCGGCGCAAACGGACGGGGCTGCCTCCTGGACCGGTCCAGGTGGCGGCGGTCGTGTGGGTGTGCCGCCAGCCGGTGCGTTCGTAGAGGGCGATGGCGGGGCCGGATTGCGGGTGGTCGACGATTTCCAGGACGAGTTGGAGCCGGCGTCTGGTGGCCCACCGGCGGGCGTTGTCCAGGAGCTGGCTCCCAACGTTGTGCCGCGGGCGCCCGGTGCGACGAACAGGCGGCTGACCTCGGCCGCAGGCATCGAGTCAGGCTCCGTAGCGGAACAGGCGCGGTGAACGGCGACATGGCCGAGGATGGAGCCTCGTCCCGCCTCCGCGACCCATGCGTGCAGCGCGTTGGTCGGCGACAGCCATCGTTCCGGGTCGGCCGGCCAGTTCAGCGGGTAGCCGTTGAGGCGATGCACCTCCGCCAGGATCGCGACGCATTGTGGCAGGTCAGCGGCCGTCCGGTCGCGGATCCTGATGTCTTTCATGGCCAGATTGTCACTCAGGCCGGAAACCAAACTGTCACGCAGGTCCCGAGACCGGACAGCCGCCTGGCGGCTTGCTGGGAATCTGCCGCACCGCCACCTCAGACCGCTCCACGATCTCCGCGTGGCTGTAACCGAGCACGTCGTGGAGCAGGATCAAACGCTCCCACCTCCAACATCGTCTCCGCCGCCGAGCACACCGCCGCCTCCAGCGGCGACAGCGTCTCCACCACCACCAGCATTGCCAACTCCACCGACTCGGCCACCTCGATCTCCTGCTCGGTGCTGCGCTGCCCCGCCGCGTCAAGACGCCGGCGGTTGGTGCGCCGGTCAGTAGCCGGCCACATCGAACAGCAGGCCACGGTGCTCGGTGAAGGCCGCATCGTCGTGCACGCCACCGAGGTTAGGTACAGCGATGGTGATCACGCCGGCTGCCGGCCGGGCCCGCCGGGGGCGTTCGCCGCCTGCGCCGATCGCGGGGCGGCGAGGGCGCGCAGGCCGTCGGCGACGGTGCGGAAGGTCGGCTGCCAGCCGAGTTCGGCGTGCGCGCGGTCGCTGGAGAGCCGCAGGCTACAGGTGACGGCCCGGCGTGCGTACGGCATGACCGCGGTCATCCACAGCGGCACGGTCATCGGTGGGCGCAGCCCGAACGAGCCCGCGACCATGCCGCCGAAGCCCAGCTGCGAGTCGTCGGCGATGTTGTACGCCTGGCCGGGTTTGCCCCGCTCGATCGCGGCGAGCACCGCGGTGGCCGCGGCGGGCGCCGATGAGGTCGGCGGCCTGCACGAGATGCCGTGCCCGCGATGCGCAGGTCGGCGGTGACCGCTCGACACCCTTCGCCGTGCCTGCGTCAGAAGCTGCACCGCGCTGACCTTGATCAGGGATCAATCATCCAGGGCGCGCTGAGCGATCATGTCGGCCGTGACCTCAACCGCTCCGGGTCACGAGTGGGGCGGTGTCAGGCGCGGGCCGCGATAGGGCAGGGTGGCGCTGTAGACCACGTTGGTGGTGGTGCTGCCGAACGCGGCGACGTCGTTGACGACCTGTTCGAGGTGCGCCATCGACGTCGCGGCCACCTTCAGCACGTAACAGTCGTCGCCGGTGGTACGCAGGCACTCCAGGATCTCCGACCGTCGCTCCAGCAGCCGGTGCAGCGGTTCGTGCCGGCTGCCGGGATACTTCAGCCGGACCACCGCGAGCACGGCGAAGCCCGCCTTGGCCAGGTCGACCTCGGCGCGGTAGCCGCTGATCACACCGGTCGTCTCCAGCCGCCGCACCCGTTCGCTGGTGGCCGACGCGCTCAGCTTGACCCGGCGGCTGAGCTCGGTGATGGGCAGGCGGCCGTCGTCCTGCAACTCGATCAGGATGGACCAATCGACAGCGTCAAGATTCTCGGCCATCGGGCGATTTTACCGGTGGATCCACGGCCAAAGCCAGCAAAGGCAGGGGACACGATGTTCCCACCCGGGGCCCGCCCTGGCTAGCGTAGAACCCGTGCAAATTGGCGTGAACGTACCGAACTTCGCCCCGGGTACCGACCCCGAGGTGCTGCGAAAGTGGGCGCAGACGGTCGAGGGGCTCGGCTTCGACCTGCTGATGGTCTCCGACCACATCGCGGTGACCCCGGACGTGGCCGAGAAGTACCCCGCCCCGTTCTACGAGCCGTTCACCACGCTGTCCTGGCTGGCCGGAGTGACCCACCGGGTCCGGCTGGGCACCACGGTGCTCATCGTCCCGTACCGGCATCCGCTGCTCACCGCCCGGATGGCGGCGAACCTCAACCGGCTCAGCGGCGGCCGGCTCGTCCTCGGCGTCGGCGTCGGCTGGGCCCGGCAGGAGTTCGAGGCGCTCGGCGTGCCGTTCCGGCGGCGCGGCGCGCTGACCGACGAGTACCTGCACACGATGCGCGACGCCTGGGGCAGCACCGACGACTACGACACGGCGGCGATCCCGATCTGGGTCGGCGGCAACAGCGACGCCGGCATGCGTCGCGCGGCGCTGCTCGGTGACGCCTGGCATCCGCTGGGGGTCACCCCCGGCTGGCTGGCGGACGCAGCCGGGCGACTGAAGGCCACCGCCGACGAACTGGGCCGCCCGGTGCCCGCGCTGACGCCACGCATCAAACTCCGGGCGACCCGAGAAGCGGTCACCGACCCCGACCGGCTCGCCGGAGTCGGCACCATCGACCAGATCATCGCCGACATCGACCAGATCCGCCTGCTCGGCGCGGAGACGGTGGTGCTCGACCCGTTCAACGGCGACCTGACCGAGATCCGCCAGCCCGAACGCGCCTGGCAGACCCTCGCGGCCGTGGCCGCGTACCGCAAATCCCAGGAGGACCGATGACCCCCGACGACGAGAAGTTTCTCCGCCGCGCCGTGGCAATCGCCAGCGAGGCCGGGGCATCCGGCGAACGACCCTTCGGCTCGTTGCTGGTCGATGCGGACGGCACCATCCTGATCGAGGACCACAACACCGTGGTCTCCGACTCGGACATCACCGCCCACCCGGAACTGAAGCTGGCCCGCTGGGCCGCCCGGGAACTCGCCCCCGACGTGGCGGCCGGCACCACCATGTTCACCAGCTGCCAGCCCTGCCCGATGTGCGCTACCGCGATCGCCCGGTCCGGCCTCGGCCGGGTGGTGTACGCCCTGTCCGCCGAGCAGTTCGAGGAGGTCAAGCCGGTCACCCCGCCGCCGCCCCCGGTACGGTACGAGGGGCCGGCACTGTTCGACGAGGCGCGCCAGCCGATCGACAACTATTACTAGATCGCACCTGACGGATCTTCTCGCGCTTGTGGTGGTCGCGCCGCAGAGCGGGGGGCAGCGGCTGGCCGATGACGGTACGGCCCACACCGCGCGACTGCCTGCGGTGCTCTCAACTCCCGACCCGACGCTCCAGCAGGCCCTCGACGGGTGGACGGGCGTAGCCCGGCCTGCCGAAGGGGCGTCCGGCTGCCGCGGTGTCCGGTGCGGCCCGAATCGGCCGTAACCGGAGCGGTTAGCATGGCCCGACCGCCCGGCCGGGAACCGAGGAGAGGACGGCACCAGTACCGATGCTCGCGAACGTCGACACCATGACTCTCGTCATCGCCGCCAGCATCGTGGGTGGCGGTGTCGTCCTCGGACTCGTCCTGCGGCTCGTCTTCGGGTGGCTGGCGCACCACGCCAACGGCACCGCGATCGCCTGGGACGACCTGGGGTGGGCGCTGCTGCGGGACGTGGCGCTGCCCAGCGGCCTCATCGGCGGCCTGTGGTGGGCGAGCCAGGTGCTGCGCCTTCCGCAACCCGCTCGGGGCTTCGCCGACCGGATCCTGCTGGCGGCTGCGGTGTTCGTGGTGGCGCTGGCCGCCGCGCGACTGGCCGGTGGGGTGGTCCGGACCGTGACGCTGAGCCGCTCCGGGGTGTCCCAGTCGGCCAGCATCTTCGTCAACATCACCCGGGTCGTGATCCTGGCGATCGGCGTCCTGGTGATCCTGCAGAGCATCGGGGTCTCCATCACGCCCCTGCTCACCGCGCTGGGTGTGGGTGGTCTGGCCGTCGCCCTCGCCCTGCAGGACACGCTCGCGAACCTCTTCGCCGGGATCCAGGTGCTCGCCTCGAAGAAGGTGCGCACGGGCGACTTCATCCAGCTCGACACCGGCGAAGCCGGGTACGTCGTCGACATCAACTGGCGCAACACCACCGTCCGGCAGCTCGCCGGCAACATCGTGGTGGTCCCCAACGCCAAGCTCGCCGACACGATCCTCACCAACTACCACCAGCCGCTGGAGGATCTTTCCGTCCTGGTCCAGGTCGGGGTGAGCTACGACAGCGACCTCGACCACGTGGAACGGGTCACGATCGAGGTGGGCCGGGACGTGATGACCACGGTCGACGGCGGCGTCCGGGACCATGAGCCGTTCATCCGCTACCACACGTTCGGCGACTCCAGCATCAACTTCTCCGTGATCCTGCGGGCCACCGAGTACTCCGCCCAGTACCTGATCACCCACGAGTTCATCAAGCGGCTGCACCGGCGCTACCGCGCCGAGGGCATCGAGATCCCCTTCCCCATCCGTACCCTCGTCATGCCCGGGTCGGCGGCGGACCCGGCTCGGCCGGCCGCCTCCGCGCCGGCCGTACCCGCGGCGCGGAACGGGGTCGGCGACCACCGCCAGCAGGACGCCTGACCAGCCGCCGCCCGGCACCGCCGGTAGCGGCCGTGGGCCGCCTGACCCGACGACGCGCGGTGGACTGACGTCAGCCGCGCCGCCGCCACCAGCGACGCTTCTCGACCGGCGCCGGGGCCGGCTCCTCCCGCTCCTCCTGCTCCTCGTCCTGCGCCGCGCGGGCCAGCGCCGCCGTCGCCACTGCCCGGTCGTCCGCCCGGCAGCCGGGCGTGACCAGCATCAGCTTCGCCAGCGACTCCTCGATCGTGACCAGCCGGTGCGCCGCCACGGCCGCGTCGAGTCGGGCCCGGACGAGCTGGCGGACCTCCGCCCGCAGCTCGGGTTCCCGGTACGCGGCGGTGACGAGCGCGAACAGTGCCGCGTCGGCGACCCAGTCCTCGACGCCGAAGGCGAGGTCCACCAGCACCTCGCGCCGGGTCGAGGTCGGCCACGGCTCGTCCTTGGCGTGGTGCAGGATGCCGAGGCACACCCACGGCTGCATGAGCCGGTACCAGTACGTCGGCGTCGAGCGGGCCAGGTGCTGCCAGCGCGGGGTGTCCGGCGCAGCGGGCAGGTGGGCGAGCAGCCCGAGCAGGTCGTCCAGCGCCAGCTCGCCGAGCGGGGCGGCCTTCACGTACCCGGAGAGCGGCGACTGCCACGGCTCCCCGGCGACCTCGTGCAGCAGCCGGCCCGCGACGTCCGAGGGCGCCGGCACGGCGGCCACCGGCTCGGTGCCGTCGTACCGCCAGACCGCGTACCGGCCGGGCCGGACGGGCGTGCGGATGTCGGGCGGCGGGAACTCGGCGATGCCGATGCTGACCGGGCCGGCGACCCGACGGAACGCCGCGACGGCGCTGGCCGGCTCCGCGGCCGACAGCCCGAGTTCGGTGACCTCGAGCTGCTCGCCCTGCGCCCGGCGGCCACCGATCTCGTTGGCGACGTTGGAGATCGCCTCGCTCGGCATCGGCACCCAGTTGAGCCACGGTCGCTTCGACCCGGCCAGGGCGAACACCACGTCGGTCGTCCCGCACGGGTGTGGATCGTCCTGCACGGCAACCAGGTCCGCCGCATCGCCGGACGTGCGGAACCGCAGCGCGTGCCGGGCGGCGTCACGGTGCGGGAAGGTGGGGTCGTCGGCCATCTGCCGCAGGTCGGCATCCGCATCGCCGGAAAACATGGCGCGGAGCGTAACAAGCCGGGCGGTCCGTGTGGGGCCCGCCGACGGGGCGCGGCGCCGGGCCGGCCGGACCGGTGCCGCCGTGCCGCCGCCCGGGCGGGCCGGGGGTCAGCGGCGGACGCCGAGGCCACCGTAGCCGTGCGACACCGCCGAGTGGGGCTCGCCGTCGGGTCGCCAGTCGGCGAGCCAGACCAGGCCGGGTTCGAGCAGGTCGTACCCGTCGAAGAAACGCGCGGCGGCGGCGTGCGTGCGGGGGACGAGCGGCGCGCTGCTGCGCCGGTAGACCTCCCGCCCCTGCTGGGTGGGGACCGGCGGGGCGCCGTCCATGGTCAGGTGGGACAGCGCGAGCATGCTGCCGGGCGCGGTGGCGTCCCGCAGCCGGGCGACCGCCGCGTACGGGTTGTCGCTGTCGGGCACGAAGTGCAGCACCGCCACCAGCAGCAGCGCCACCGGCTCGGTGAAGTCGATGTTGGCACGCACCTGCGGGTCGGCCAGCAGTTCGTCGGGGCGCCGCAGGTCACCGCGGACCACGACGGTGCGGCCGTCGACCGGCAGCAGCCGGCGGGCGTACGCGACGGCGACCTCGTCGTTGTCCACGTAGACCACCCGGGAGCCGGGCGCGACCGGGCGGACGATCTCGTGCACGTTGCCCTGCGTGGGCAGCCCCGCCCCGATGTCGAGGAACTGGCGTACGCCCTGCTCGGCGGCGTACCGGACGGCCCGGCGGAGGAAGGCACGGTTGGTCTGGGCGGCCACCCCGGTGTCCGGGAAGATCGTCAGGATCTGCTCGGCGGCGGCCCGGTCGGCGGCGAAGTTGTGGCAGCCACCCAGGTAGTAGTCGTACATCCGGGCGACGTTCGGCCGGGCCTCGGTCCCGCTCGGAGTGGTCGTCGGGTCACCGGTCACGCATGATGTGTAGCACTCTCGGCGACACACCGCTGACCCGTCGTGTCCTTGATCCGGCAGCGTCCGCCGCTCACCCTGGTACGACGGTGGGGAACGTCGACCCGAGGAGGTACCGATGACCGGTAGGCGGGAGACCGTGGAGGTCGACCCGGTGGTGTTCCGCGCCGTCTACGACTCGCCCGCCTCGCTGCCGGGCCGGCACCGGTGGACCACTCCCGAGTCGGACGTGCGCCGCCTGGAGAAGCTGCTCAACATGCCGGCGCGCAGCATCGGCGCGCCGCTGTGGGTCAGCGGCGACGAGCCGGACTGCCCGAAGTGCGGTCGCCGGGTGAACTGGTACGACATCGTCTCCTCCGCCCTGCACGGGGTGCACGACCGGACCATGATCGCCCGGGTCATCCTCGGCGAGCGCAAGTACGTCAACACCGAGGTGCCGGACGCCATCCCGGGTGTGCACTGCGCCGACTGCCGCACCCCGATCGACGGGCTGCGCAGCTTCAAGTGCCACAACTGGGCGTACGCCTTCGAGGCGCTGGAGGAGATCGTCGAGCGGATGTCCGGCGGGGTCACCCAGTCGGCGCAGGGCCAGCCCGCCTCCTCCTGACCGCCGGCCGAGCCCGGTCACCCCACTTCGTCGCCCGCCCGCTCGCCGCACTGCTCCGCCCTGTCCACCGCCCGACCGGTGCCCGCGCCCGGGCCGCGAACTCCGGCCTGCGGATCGGCCGGTTACCGTTGCCGGTGTGCGGGCGGAGGCAGGCGAGACGATCGCTTTCTCGGTGCTCGGCTCGGTCCGGGTCGTCCGCGCCGGCGCCGAGCTGCATCTGGGCGCCCGCCAGCAGCGCTTGGTGCTCGCGCTGCTGCTGGCCCGGGCCGGTTCACCGGTCTCCCTGGCCGAGCTGGTCGACCTGCTCTGGGATGGGGAGGCTCCGGCCAGCGCCGCGAACGTGGTGCACCGGCACGTCGGGGTGCTCCGGCGGCTGCTCGAGCCCGGCCTGCCCACCCGGTCGGCGGGCCGACACCTCCTCCGGGAACTCTCGGGTTATCGGCTGCGCGCCGACGAGGAGTCCCTTGACCTGCTGAAGTTCCGGTCGCTGAGCCGGCTGGCGGGCCGGAGCCTGCAGGACGGCGACCCGGAGTCGGCGCTGCGGCACTACCTCGACGGGCTACGGCTGTGGCGCGGCCGGTGCGCCGCGGGCCTGGAACCGGCCTCCCGCCAGCATCCCGCGTTCCTGGCCGTGGAGGCCGAACGGGTTCAGGCCGTGCGCGACGCCGCCGACGCCGCCGAGCGCTGCGGCCGACTGAGCGCGGTGCTGGCGCCGTTGCGGCAGGCCGCCGAGCAGCACCCGCTCGACGAGTCGCTGCAGAGCCGGTTGCTGCTGGCGCTCGCCGCCGACGGCCGCCAGGCGGAAGCCGTCGAGACGTACCGGGTGGTGCGCCGCCGGCTCGCCGACGACCTGGGCATCGATCCGAGCGAGGAGCTGCGGGAGGCGTACGACCGGCTGCTGCACCAGCGCACCCAGCCGGCGCGTACCGAGCCGTCGCCGCTCCCCCGGCCCGCGCAGCTGCCGCCGGACCTGCCCTTCTTCAGCGGCCGGGACGACCTGATCGCCGAGGCCCGCGCGGCGGTGGCGCGCCCGGGCGGGCCGACGGTGCTCGCGATCGACGGCATGCCGGGGATCGGCAAGACCTCGCTCGCCGTCCACCTCGCCCACGAGTTCGCCGCCGGCTACCCGGACGGACAGCTCTATGTCGACCTGCGCGGATACGACGGGCGGGAGCCGGCGATGAGCCCGGCCGAGGCGCTGCGCGGCTTCCTCGGCTCGCTCGGGGTGCCTCAGGAGGGCATTCCCGCCGAGCTGCACGCCCTGGCGGGCATGTACCGCAGCAGCCTTGCCGGCCGGCGCGTGCTGATCGTGCTCGACAACTGCCGGGACGCCGAGCAGATCCGGCACCTGCTGCCGAGCAGCCCCGACTGTCTGGTGATCGTCACCAGCCGCAGCCGGCTCAGCACCCTGCTGACCACGGCCGGCGCGCACCCGTTGCCGGTCGGCCTGCCGAGCCTCGACGAGGCCCGCGCGACGCTCCTGCGGCCGCTCGGCGCCAGCCACGTCGCGGCCGACCCGGCCGCGATCGACGCCATCATCGCCAGCTGCGGGCGGCTGCCGCTCGCGATGGCCGTGGTGGCCGCCCGCGCGGCGAGCCAGCCGCGGACGCCACCGGCGCAGATCGCCGCCGAGCTGGCCCAGGCGCCCGGGAGCCTGGACGGCTTCGACGGCGACGACCCGCAGACCGGCCTGCGTGCCATCTTCTCGTGGTCCTACCAGGCACTCTCCGCCCCGGCCGCCCGGCTCTTCCGGCTGCTGCCGATCCATCCCGGCCCCGACATCTCGGTCGCCGGGGCGGCGGGACTGGCCGGCGTCCCACCGCGGACCGGGCGGGCGCTGATCGGCGAGCTGAGCCGCGCGCGCCTGATCAGCGAGGACCAGCCGGGCCGCTACCGCACCCACGACCTGCTGCTGGCCTATGCCACCGAGCTCGGCGAGGAGCACGACAGCCCGGCCGAGCGCGCCGCTGCGGAGCTGCGCTGCCTGCAGTTCTACCGGGCCACCAGCTATCAGGCGGATCGGCGGCTGCTGACCTCCGAGTACCACCCGATGATCGAGCCGGGGCCGGGCGAGACGCCGCTGCGCTTCGCCGGCCACGGCGACGCCATGCGCTGGTTCGCCGCCGAGCGGCAGGTCCTGATCGCGCTGGTCGGCCGGGCCGCCCGGCGGGGCCGGCACACCGACGCCTGGCAGCTCGCCCTGGGCATGCAGCACTTCTTCGACCGCAGCGGCCGGTGGGCCGACTGGACGACGACCGGCGAGGTGGCCCTCGATGCCGCCCGGGCGGGCGGAGACCTGGTCGGGCAGGCCCGGATGCACCGCAGCCTGGCCGGGGCGGCCTATTTCCGGCACGAGCACGAGACCGCGGTCGGGCATCTCGACCAGGCGCTCGAGCTGCTCGCCCGGCTCGGCCTGCACGGCGAGCTGACCCGGGCCAGGATCAACCGGGCGATGGTCCTGGGCGCCCAGGGGCGACACGAGGAGGTCGTCCGGACGCTGTCCCCGGCGCTGGGGCCGGCCCGGGCGGTCGGGGACGACAAACTGCTCGCGGACGCCCTGGTGATCCTCGCGGCGAGCAACGCCGAGCTGGGCCGGGAGGAAGCGGCGGTGCGCTGCGCCGAGCAGGCGATGGCGCTGTCGCGCGAAGCGCAGTACAGGCTGGGCGTCGCCGAGGCGTGGGAGGTGCTCGGCCGGGTGCATTCCGCCCGCCGGGAGCCCGGCAAGGCGGTCCACTGCTGGCGCGAGGCCGCCGTCGCCTACCAGGAGGCCTCCGCGTCGGCGCCGGCCGCGGAGGTGTTGGCGCTGCTCGGCGACGCCCTCGCCGCCGCCGGCGACCAGGACGGTGCGGTGCGGGCGTGGCAGGAGGCGCTGGACCTGATCCCGTACGCGCAGACCCGGACCGGCCTGCGGCTGGCCGGCCTGCTCGCCGCGGTCACATCGCGTCCGTGACCGATTGCGATCGGCGACGGCACTCGATCCGCACTTGCGTGTCAGTCCATTCGCATCGGCCGTCCCTAGGCTCGTGCCTCAGTCACCGTTGCTCCTGCGTATGGGGGAGATATCGTGCTGCGGGCACCCGACGGATCACCGGCCGGCCGGGCCGAGCGCATGACCGCGCTGCACGCGGACCACGCCCCTGCCGTGCTGCGTCTCCTGCTCGTGCTGACCCGCCACCAGCGGCAGACCGCCGAGGATCTGCTCCAGGAGACGATGCTGCGGGCCTGGCGGCACCTCGACTCGGTGCCGGCCGAGCCCGATGCCGCCCGCCGGTGGCTCTTCGCCGTCGCCCGGCGGCTCGTCATCGACGGCGTCCGGCTGCGGCGGGGCCGCCCGGCCGAGGTCCATCTCGTCGACATGACCTGGATACCCGCCGGTGACGACACCACCGGCACCGCACTGGCGTCGCACGCGATTCGGCACGCGCTCGGCCGGCTGAGCCCGGCGCAGCGCAGTCTGCTCTCCGAGGTCTACCTGGTCGGGCGGTCGCCAAAAGAGGTCGCCGGCCGGCTGGGCGTGCCGATCGGCACGGTGAAGTCCCGGACCCACCACGCGCTGCGCGCTCTGCGCACCAACCTCCAAGCGGCCTGAGCAGGGACAACTCAGCCCGGCCGGCGATCCAACTGCTGAGCGGAAGCTCACATTGCCGCAACGCGCGCCCGGGGCCCTGGCATGCTGTGGCGATCGTGGCAACCAGCCCTGCACGGATCGCATCAAGATGACCAGCCCGCTCTCTTTCGCCGTTCTCGGCCCGGTACGGGCCTGGCGCGGCCAGTCCGAGATCGACCTGGGTACCCGGCAGCAGCGGCTGATCCTGGCGTTGCTGCTCGCCCGGGCCGGCGGTGCGGTCGGCGTCGCCGAGCTCGTCGACCTGCTCTGGGAGTCCGACCCCCCGCCCAGCGCGGTCAATGTGGTGCACCGGCACGTCGGGGTGCTCCGGCGGCGCTTCGAGCCGGGCCTGTCGACGCGGGCAGCCGGCTCGGTACTGATCCGCGACGGCGCCGCATACCGGCTGCGGATCGACGGGGAGTCGCTCGACCTGCTGCGCTTCCGGCGCCTGGTCGCCGAGGCGGGCAGCAGGTCCGGCGGGCCGGCCGTCGAGCTCTATCGGGAGGCGCTGGCGCTGTGGCGCGACCGGTGCGCCGCGGGCCTGCAGGCCGGCGGCCGGTCCCACCCGGAGTTCGTCGCTGTCGACCGTGAGCGGATCGCGGCCGTCCGGGCGGCGGCCGACGCCGCCTTGCGAGCCGGGTGCGTCCCCGCGGTGCTGCCCGTGATCCGGCTGGCCGCCGAACACGAGCCGCTGGACGAGGCGCTGCGGGTGCGGCTGCTGCTCGCGCTCGCCGCGGACGGCCGGCGGGCCGAGGCCCTCGCGGCTTACGCCGACATCGAGCACCGGCTCGGCGACGAGCTCGGCATCCAGCCGGGCGACGAGCTGCGCGCGGCCCGGGACAGCCTGCTCGACCACGACCGTCCGGTCGACGGCTCCAGGTCGCGGCGCGGCGTCGGACCGGCCTTCATCCGGCCCGGAGCGCCGCCCAGCGGCGCGGAGGCCGAATCATGGCCGCCAGCCGAGCTGGAGCTGTCGCAGCCGACCCGGGCCGGGCCGCCGGCGCAGTTGCCGGCCGACCACCCCTACTTCACCGGCCGCCGCGGCGTCGTGGCCGCCGCGGAGGAGCAACTCGCCGGGGACCGGCGGACCACCGCGCTGTTCATCGACGGAATGCCCGGCGTCGGGAAGAGCACCTTCGCGGTGCACCTGGCCCACCACCTGACCGCCCGCTACCCCGATGGGCAGTTGCACGCGGACCTGCGCGGTTTCGACTCCGGCGACTCGGTGATGACACCGGCGGAGGCGCTGCGCGGCTTCCTGTGTTCCCTCGGGGTCGCGCCGGCCACCATCCCGGCCGAGCTGCACGCCCGGTCCGGCCTCTACCGCAGCATCCTGGCCGAGCGCCGGATGCTGATCCTGCTCGACAACTGCCGCGACTGGGACCAGATCCGGGACCTGCTGCCCGGCACCGGCGGCAGTCTCGTCATCGCGACCAGCCGCCGCCGGATCACCGGCGCGGCCGCCCCTGCGGGCGCCCACCCGCTGCACCTCGACCTGCTGACCGACGCCGAGGCCCGCGAGCTGCTCACCCGCTGGCTCGGCGACGCGGCGTCCGCCGACCCGGCCGCCGTCGACGAGATCATCGTGCGGTGCGGCCGGCTGCCGCTGGCCCTGGCGCTGGTCGCTACCCGCAGCGTCGGCCGGCCCGGGCTCAGCCTGCCCGCGGTCGCCGGTGAGCTGGCCGGAACCGACGGCCGGCTGGCCGGCTTCGGGGACGCACACGCCGATCTGGAGGCGACCTTCTCCTGGTCCTACCGGGCCCTGACTCCCGAGGCGGCCCGGCTCTTCCGGCTGCTGCCCCTGCGCCCGGTCGGGGAGTTGAGCACGGAAGCGGCGGCCGCCCTGGGCGGCCTGTCCCTGCGCTCCGCCCGCGGCCTGCTCGCCGAGCTCGGGGCGCACTTGCTGGTCCAGCCCGTCGAGGGCCGGTGGCGGATGCATGGTCTGCTGCGCGCCTATGCGATGGAGCTCGGGGAGGAGTACGACGACGCGGCCGAGCGGGACGCTGCTGTCGAGCGGGTCTACGACTATTACCAGCTCAGCGCGTAGGCGGCAGATCTGCCCCTGCTGGCGCAGGTGACCGACATCGCCGTGCTGGCCAAGGAGCGCGACCGGCTGCGCTGGCACCGGTGACCCGGACGCGGCGCCGGTGGGCGCCGCGTCCGGGTCCCGCCCTCAGTACCGGTAGGCGCGGATGATGGTCTGCTTGACCGTGTTACCGCTGGTGTCCGTCGCGGCGGCCCGCAGCGAGACGAAGCCGGTGCCGGCCGGGTTGCGCACCCAGGCGACCGCCTTCTCGCCGGACCGCCGAACGGTCAGCTGCTGCCAGGTCTTGCCGTCGTCGAAGGACGCCTCGACGCTCAAGGTGCTGGTCTCGCCCGGCGCCGCGCCGACCTGACGATCGAGCGAGACCGGGATCGCGAACAGCCGGCCCGCCGGCGCCCGGTTGTCGATGTCGAGCTCCGGGGTGTACCGGATTGCCGTCATCGGCAGCTTGACCAGCTCGCCGTCGCTCACGTGCCCGGACTTGAAGGTCCACTCCGCGTCGACCAGCGTCGACAGGGTGAATGCCGGGTCGCTGCGGAAGGTCGCGGTCAGCCGGTAGTCACCCGTCTCCGCCGGCACCTGCCACGACCAGGGCGCCTGGTTCGCGTCGCCGACCTTGACCCCGTTGCGGTAGAGGTTCACCTGCACGCTGCCGCCACGAGCGAACCGGAAGCCCATGTGCCCGGTGCCGTCGCCGTGCAGCGGCCCCGGCCCGCCCATCGTGTCGCCCCAGTAGCGGGTGGCGAACTGCTGGCCGAAGTTCGGCTCCGGGAAGACCGGCCCGGCCACCGCGTTGGCCCACTTCACGTCGTACGTGCGCCCGGGCTGGAAGCTGGTCCACGCCGACTGGTAGTACGTGTACCCCGACTGGGCCGAGGTCGACTGCCACACCGCCTGCTTGTCCTGGTTGTAGTACTCGGTGATGGTGCTCGGCACGTCGTAGGTGAAGCTCGGCGGGGCCACGCGCTCGGTGCGGTAGACCGGCGAGTTGCCGGGTGCGTGCGCGACCGCGGTCCGCGAGACCGGCACCCCGGCCACGTCCGCGCTGATCTGGGAGCGGACCCTGGCGAAGTCGCCGACGCGCAGCGTGCGGGTCAACCCGGTCATCATCTTCTCGGGCTCGTAGAGGTAGACCCGGTAGACGTACGGGCTGTTGTGCAGGCTGCCGTCCTGGTCCACCTGACCCCAGATCCCGTTGACGTAGGAGACGAAGCCGGGCGTCGTACCGACCCCGATCTGCGCGGTCCGCAGGTGGTCGAGGGGGAAGTTCATCAGCGCGCTGAACGGGTCGTTGCTGCCCCAGATCTGCGGCTCCTCGGTCCGGATCGTCCAGCCGGACTCCTGCCAGACCGCGGTGGCATCCGGGTTCGGCACCGACACCGCGATCGGCTTGGCCAGGCGGGTGTCAACGGTCAGCGCCTGGTCCGCGGTCAGGTCGAGGCTCGGGCGCACCAGCGTGGTGATGTCCGACAGGTCGCCGCTCAGCATGTAGGTCTGGACCAGGTAGCGGCCCGCGCGGAGTCGGTAGCTGGTGACGGTGGGGTCGCCGAGCACCAGGACGGTCTGCCGGTCCAGGTCGGTCAGGACGGTCACCCAGCCCTGTTCGGGCGTGGGCGCTCCGCCGTCCGGCCCGACGAGCTTGAGAGTCAACTGGTGGCGGGCGACATCGAGCGCGACCGGGGTCTGCACCTGCGCGCCGCCGCCGGCGGCAATCACCTCACCGCCGAAGTAGCGGTCGGGCAGGTCGGTACCGGCCTGCACGTTGACGGTCACGGTGGCCGTGCCGCCGGCCGGGACGGTCACCGAGGAGGCGCTGAGGCTGAACAGGCCGGCCGGCGCCGGAGCGCCGTCGGCGTCCTTGGCGTCGAGGGTGACAGCCAGGGTGAGGGCGGAGGAGCTGTTGTTCGCGTACGTGACCGTGCGCTGCTGCGCAGCGGTGGTCCGCTCGAACGCGACGCTGACCGGGCTCGCGGTGACGGGCTGCTGGATCGCCCGGGCGACGTTGAGGAAGCCCGCGCCCTGCTCGTAGACGCCGATGGCGTCGCTCGGCTGCGCGGCCGCCATCAGCGTGGCCTTGATCCGCTCAGGCGTCCAGTCCGGGTGCTGCTGGCTCAGGATCGCCGCCGCGCCGGCCACGTGCGGAGTCGCCATCGAGGTGCCGGAGAGGCTGGTGTACTGCGGGTTCTCGGCGTTCGGCCACAGGTCGGAGGTCGAGCTGCGGGCGGCGACGATGCCCACGCCGGGCGCGGTGATGTCCGGCTTGATGCCGGCGTCGCCGGTGCGCGGTCCCCGGCTTGAGAACTCGGCCAGCTCACCCGTCTTGGTCACGGCGCCCACGGTCAGCGCCTCCTCCACGTCACCCGGCGAGTTCACCGTGGACTCGCCGGCCATGCCGTCGTTGCCGGCGGCGACGACGAAGAGCACGCCGTAGCGGTGGGTGAGGTCGGCCAGGGTCGCCTCGATCGGGTCGGTCTCCGGGGTGTCCGGGCCGCCGAGGCTCATGTTGGCGACCTTGACGCCCTGCTCCGCCGCCCAGGTCATGCCGGCCAGGATCGCCGACTCCGGGCAGCCCACTTCGGTGCAGACCTTGGCGCTGTAGAGGGTCGCGCCGGGTGCCATGCCCTTGTAACGGCCCTGCGAGGCGGCCGCGCTCCCGGCGATGGTGGAGGCGACGTGGGTGCCGTGGCCGACCCGGTCGAGGGTGTCCGGGTCGGCGGTGAAGTTCTCCGCGGCGGCGACGTGGCCGGCCAGGTCGGGGTGGGTCTGGTCGACGCCGGTGTCAATCACGCCGACCTTCACCCCCGTGCCCGTCCAGCCCGCCTGCCAGGCCTGCGGCGCGCCGGTCATCGGGACGCTGACGTCGAGGGTGGGGTGGCGCAGCCCGTCGAGCCAGACCTTGTCGAACCCGGCCTGCAGTTGCCGCTCGGTGCCGTTGCCGGCGGAAGTGAGGTTGTTCCAGAAGGACACCGCCTCCGCGCGGCTCTCCGCGACGGCACGCATCCCGGAGAGCTCCCGGGTGGTCCGGGCGCCGGCGAGGCCGGCGGGGGCGGCGCCGCTGTGCTGGACGATGAGCGGCAGGGTGGCCCGGGTGTCGTCGTAGCCGAAGTCGATCAGCATCGAGATGTCGAAGAGCCGCTCGTCGAGCTTGCCCTGGTTGAGCAGGCCGACGGCGTCGGCGGGGATGACCCGCACGTCCTCGCCGGCGCTGTCGGTGATGAACGGGATCCGCTCCCGTCCCTTGCCCGGTACGACGTCGACAGTCGTGTGGCCGTCCCTGGTGCCGACGTGAACGGTGTCGCCGGTGAGCAGAGTGACCGTCCGGGGCTTGGACGCGGCTGCGGGTATGGTCGCCGGCTCTGCGGCGCGGGGCTGCGCCGACGCCGGCGAACCGCCCGGTGCCACCGCCGAGACGCCCAGCACCAGCAGTGCCAGCGCCGATATCTTGCGAACTGGTCTCATCATTCTCCCTGGATGAACGCGAGAGGTATCCGGGTGCTCCGGACGTGACCGGCGGGTGAAAGTTCATCCCGAGTGACCTGGATCACTGCTGCCGAGCCGATGTGGGGCCCGGACGCCTGCCCGGCTGGACCGCGCCGGGCGGGGCTACGGGAACCTAGGGCCGGGCGAGGAGGAGGGTGAGGGCGGTGGCCAGGATGAGGAACGGGCCGAAGGGAAGGTGACTGGACCAGCGGACCCGGCGGGCCGCCAGCAGGGCCAGCCCGGCCGACGCGGCGAGGGCGAGGCTCAGCACCAGCCCGGTGACCAGCACCGGCCAGCCGTACCAGCCGAGCAGCGCACCGACGCCGAGCGCCAGCTTCGCGTCGCCGAGCCCGAACCCGCGCCGGCCGAGCAGCAGCGTGGTCGCCGCGAAGCCCGCGCCGAGCAGCAGCCCGGCGACGGTGGCGCGCACCCAGGGCGCCGGGCCGGCCCCGGTCAGCGCCGCCACGCCGAGCAGCGCCCAGGTGCCGGCCGCCGCCGGCCAGGTGAGGCGGTCCGGCAACCGGTGCACCGCCGCGTCGACCAGGGCCGACGGCACCGCCCAGGCCAACCACCAGGCCGCCGCCGCCTGCCCGGCGACCGGCCCGCCGGCCAGCAGCACCACCGCCACGGCGGCGACCAGCGCCGACTCGACCACGCCGGGCGCCGCGCCGACGCGGGCCCGGCAGGCCGGGCAGCGGGCCGCCGGCCCGAGCGCCGGCAGCGGCCGGTCCAGGCCGATCGGCGCGCCGCAGCGGTCGCACCCGGTCCGGTCCGGCGACCCCGGGGGTACGGCGTAGCGGGCGACCGCCAGCCGGACCGGGGGTACGACCGCCAGGGCGGCCAGCAGCCGGGCGAGGGGGCGGCCGGTGGTGATCTCCGGAGGAGTGCCGTGGACCCGTCCGGCGGTCACGTCGGCTCCCTCGGGCCGTCGCACACCGTTCCACTCTGGAGCACGGAGAGTGATGCTGGCTGGCTCGACGTGTGACGGATGGCGCGGAAAACGGCGCGCCGGGGGAAGTTGCCGAGGGGTCGGCAGCGGGGGTGCGACCCCTGTCGACCGGCACGGATCCCGAGGGGACGGATCGGACCAGAGGCATCGATGCCGCACATTCCGCCGCCGCCTGCGGTCCGCGCGGTGCGCCGGATCGCCCGGCAGGCCGCGAGCACTCCTGCCGCCGGTTCCGCCGGCTTTCTCACGCGGGTCGCCGTCCGGACACCCATCGGCCACCACCACCTGTCATCACCGAGCGTGTTCGGATGAATTGCCTCTGTTGCATCGGCGGGCGTCAGCCTATGCTCGCCCCTTGGGTACGACGCAACCCCCCATCAATTGGCGTCGGAGGCCATCCGGAGACAACAGGTTTCGAATCGGTTAAAGATCTGTACAGGTAAATGCAGCGGTAGCCAGACGGGGCCCGGCAGGACACTTCCGGGTGCGCTTCCGCCTGCCCGGAGCACGCCCACGCAGCCGCTCCGGGTCGCCACCGAGGAGGGCGCGGCGTTGCGAACACGGCATTCCCGCCGATGGACAATCTTCCTGCTCAGCCTGGCTCTGCTGGGCGTGGCCACCACCGGGTGCGGTGCCGACCCGGAGGCGGCGGCCGGCCCGTTGGCCGGGCACGACGTCGCGCCGGCCGCGCATTCCACAGCCAACGAAGACGCGGCCGGAAAGGCCGCCCTCGCCGCCTATTCCGGTTATCTCGAGGCGTCCCGGCAGGCGAGCGAGCGCAGCGATCCGGCACATCCCGCACTCGCCCGATTCCTGGCGGATCCACTGCTTACCCGGGTACGCGTGGCAATTCGCGACGCGAAGGAGCACGGCGCGATGCGTACCGGAAAACTGGTTTCCGACCCCGCTGTCGTGTCGGTCGACCTGTCCGCCGACCCGCCCGCCGTGCAGATCCAGGACTGCCTGGACGCCACCGGCTACCGCCTCGTCTACGCCAAGGACCGTCGGGTCGTCCCCGGCACCCACGGCGGCCGGTACCTGGCGACCGCCACCGCGACCCGCTACCCCGACGGCCGGTGGCTGGTCAACACCGGCGCCACACATCAGGACCAGCCGTGCTGACCTGGGGAGGAAGGGGTGTCCCGGCCCGACCGACCCGGGCCGGGACGCCCCGCCGGCTGCTGCTCGCCGCCGGTCTGGCGCTGCTGCTGCCCCTGACCGGGGCCCCGGCGCACGCGGCCGGACCGGGCGGGGACTGCCCGCCCGGGCAGAACGACTGCAACGTCTGGGACGACGAGCCCGGCCTCCCTGGGGGGCCCGGCGGCGGGGACACCGGCGGCGGGAACCCCGGTGGTGGTGGCGCCGCGAAGTGCCAGTGGAACGGCCGGGTCATCCCCTGCTACGACGACCTGCTCGGCTGGTTCGACAACGGCGACGGCTGCTACTACAAGCTGGCCGAGCCACAGCCGGAGGCCCCCGACGGCAAGCAGTGGTACGTCCGTACCTGCAACGGCGGTGACCTGGGTGACCAGACCGTGGTCCTGCTCGACGCGCCGCCACCCGGCTACGGCGATCCGCCCGACCTGGAGGAACTGGCCCGCCGCGCGCTCGCCTCGATCTCACTGTTGCCGCCCCGGATCGCGGTCGCGCCCCGGCGGAGCAACGGACCGGGCCTGGTTGGTCTACCGGTCTGGATGTGGGCCAGCTCGGGGCCCTCCTACTTCGGGCCGCTGACCGCGTCTGCCTCGGACCGCGGGCTGACCGTGCGGATCACCGCCCGGGTGCAGCGGATCGTCTGGACCATGGGCGACGGCGCGAAAGTCACCTGCACCGGGCCGGGCACGCCGTACGACGCCGACGGACCCCGCGCCGGGAGGCCCTCCCCCGACTGCGGCTACGACCAGGGCTACGCCCGGGCCGGCGCGTATCAGGTCAGCGCCACCACCCACTGGACCGTGCACTGGTCCGGTGGGGGCGAGAGCGGCGACATCGCACAGAGCCGGGTCAGTGGAACGGTGCCCGTAGAGATCAACGAACTCCAGGTGGTGACACGGTGAGCGCGAGGAGTGAGCCGGGCCTGCGAGCCCCGCAGTCGCGAACGGAGGTGGCGCCGTGAGTGTGGCGACGCGGAATGGGACCCCGTCGGACGCGCCGGTGGCGCCCCCGCGGGTGGTCCGGCAACGGCGGATACGTCCCGGCCTGCTGGGCCTGGCGGTGCTGCTCATCGCCGTCGGCGGTCTCGGCGCTGCCTTCGCGGTCACCTCGGTCCGGTCGACCGGGAGCTACCTGGCGGTGGCCCGGCCGGTCGACGTGGGCGAGCAGCTCACCACCGATGACCTGGTCACGGTCCGGCTCTCCGGCGGGCGGGAGCTGCGCCCGGTGCCGGCCGGCCGGCTGAAGGAGGTGCTGGGCCTGCGCGCCGCCGTCCGGCTGACCCCGGGCACGCTGCTGACCCGGGGCCAGCTCACCGACGCCCCGCTGCTCGGGCCCGGCCAGCAGCAGATCGCGCTCGGGCTCAAGCCGGCCCGGGTGCCCGCCCGTACGCTCCATCCGGGCGACCGGGTCCTGCTGGTCAGCACCCCGGACCGGCAGGCCGACGGCAGCGCCGCCACCGGCGGCGGTACCCGGTTCGAGGGCACCGTCATCGACAGCGCCGCGCCGGAGAACGACGACGTGGTGGTCTACCTGGCGCTGGCCGTCCGCGACGTGCCGGCGGTGGTGGCGCTGGCCGCGGACGACCGGGTCGCGCTCGTGCTCACCGGGGCGGCCTGATGGCGATCATCGCCCTGGTCTCCGCGAAGGGTTCCCCCGGTGTCACCACCGCCGCGCTGGCCGCCGCGCTGAGCTGGCACCGGCGGCTGGTGCTGGCCGAGTGCGACCCGGCGGGCGGCTCGATCCTCGCCGGCTACCTGGGCGGGGCGCTCGACGGCCCCCGGGGCATCGGTGAGCTGGCCGTCGGGGAGCTGCGTGACGGCAACCTGGAGACCGCCTTCTGGTCCCAGCTGGTCGACCTGGACGCGCCGAAGCGGGAGCGGCTGCTGCTGCCGGGCGTGGTCGACCCCGCCCAGGCCGGCAGCGTCACCCCGCTCTGGCAGCGGTTCGCCGACTTCTTCACCGGACTGGAGCGGGGCGTCCCCCCGTACGACGTGCTGGTCGACTGTGGCCGGCTGCCGGTGGGTGGTCCACCGTGGCCGGTGCTGCGGGCCGCCGCGGTGGTGCTGCTGGTCACCCGCGCCCACCTGCCCGACCTGTCGGCCACCCGGTCGACGATCCGGGCGATCGAGCGGGACTTCACCGAGCACCGGGTGCCCGCCGGCACGCTGCGGCTGCTGGTGGTCGGCGACGGTCACGCCAACAGCGAGATCAGCAGGGCGCTGCGGCTGCCGGTGATCGCCCGGCTGCCGCACGACCCGCGTGCCGCGGAGGTGCTCACCCTCGGCGGCACCGTGCGCTCCGGACGGCCGCTGATGCGCGCGGCCGGCGCCCTGGAGGTGCCGGTCCGCTCGCTGCTGGACCGGCGGCGGGCCCGGCTGGCCTGGCCGGCGGCCGGGCAGCCGCGGGCGGTGACCGCGCCGGCCGCGCCGGGGGTGGCCGGTGCGGTTTGAACCCGTCTTTCACGACCCGCGCGGGCAGCAGCCCGGCGCCACCTCCACCGTGCCGCCGCTGGCCCCGCCGAACGGCCGTCATCACCCGTCCGGGCCGGCCCCGCTGCCCGCCGCGCCGCCGACGCCCGCGCCGCCCCGGCCCCGGTTCGACTTCGCGGTGGTCCGCGAGCTGCGCCGGGAGCTGAGCGAGCGGCTGACCCACTGGCAGCGCGGCCGGGAGTTCGACGCGGACGCGGAGGAGGTCGAGCGGGCCCGGCTGGCCGTCACGATCGTCTCCGCGTACGCGGACTCGGTGCGCCGGGCCGGCACGCCGATGCCGGCCGACGAGGAACGGCTGCTGCTCGACCAGGTGACCGCCGAGCTGGTGGGCCTGGGTCGGCTCCAGACGCTGCTGGTCGACGACAGCATCGAGGAGGTGCACATCCTCGGCTGCGACCAGGTGCGCATCACCCGGCACGGCGGCGGCGTGGACTGGGCCGAGCCGATCGCCGACAGCGACGACGAGCTGGTGGAGATCCTCCAGGCGGCGGCCCGCCGGGCGGGGGCCACCGAGCGGTCGCTGTCCACCTCGAAGCCCACGCTGGACCTGCAACTGCCCGACGGCAGCCGGCTCGCCGCGGTGTTCCTGGTCAGCCGCCGCCCGTACGCGGTGATCCGCAAGCACAACACCCTGGCGGTGAGCCTGGAGGACATCGCCGGCGGCCGGCCCGACCTGGACGAGATGATCGACCCGCTGCTGCGCGACTTCCTCCGCGCGGCGCTGCGGGCCGGGCTGAACATCATGGTCGCCGGGCTGGCCGGGGCCGGGAAGACCACGGTCGTCCGGGCGCTGATGGACGAGATCCCGGCGGACGAGCCGTACGTGCTGCTGGAGGAGAGCCGGGAGCTGCTGCCCGCCCGCAACGGGCACAAGCACCGGGCGGTGATGAGCTTCGAGGCCCGCGAGGGGCACGGCGAACGCGGGCTGGACGGCCGCCCGGCCGGGGAGGTGAGCATCGCCGACCTGATCCCGGTCTCGCTGCGGATGGGCGTGCTGCGGATCATCGTCGGCGAGGTCCGGTCCCGGGAGATCGTGCCGATGCTCCAGGCGATGACCACCAGCCGCGGGTCGATGTGCACCATCCACGCCCGTACCCCGGCGGGGGTGAGCGAGCGGATCATCGAGCTGGCCCTCTCCCACGGCCGGGAGATGACGGTCGACCAGGCCCGCCGGATGGCGGGCAACGCGCTCGACCTGATCGTCTACGTCACGGTGGAGGACGAGACCGCGATCGGCGGGCGCAGGCACCGCTTCGTGTCGCACGTCGAGGAGGTCGTCGGCGTCGGCGAGGGCAACCGGATCACCACCACCACCGTCTTCGGGCCGGGCCCGGACGGCCGGGCCGTGCCCCGGCACCTGCCCGAGCGGATCCGGGAGCAACTGCTGCGGGTCGGCTACGACGCCCGGCTGCTGACCCGCTTCATCGAGGCCGGCACCGGCGCCTGGCGCCGGCCCCGGCACTCCCGGCTCGGACGGCGGTAGCTCATGGCCACCATCGAACTCGTCGCCCTGGCCTCGGGGGCGGCCTGCGTGGCCGGCCTGGTGCTGGCCGTGGTCGCGCTGGTCGGCACCCGCCGGCTGCCCGGCCGGGCCCCCGGTGCGGGGCCGGGCCTGCGCCGGCTGTGGACCGGGCCCGGGACGAGCGCCCGCGAGCAGCACCGGCACCAGCTGCTGCTGGGCGGCGCGGTGGTCGCCGGTGCGGTGGCCTTCCTGCTGACCGGGCTGCCGGTGGTCGGGGGGCTGGTGGCGCTGGCCGTGCCCGGGGTGCCGTGGCTGTTCGCGGTCGGCCGGGCCGAGCAGCGGGCCATCGCCCGGATCGAGGCGGTCGGCGAGTGGACCCGCCGGCTGAAGGACATCTGCGGCACCGGCCAGGGCCTCCAGCAGGCCATCATCGGCACCATCGCGACCGCGCCGGAGGAGATCCAGGAGGAGGTACGCACCCTGGCCGCCCGGTTGCAGGCCGGCTGGCTGGCGAAGTCCGCCCTGCTCGCGTTCGCCGACGAGATCGGCGACCCGGTCTGCGACCAGGTGGTGGCGGCGCTGATCCTGCACCTGACCGACCGGGGCGAGCGGTTGGGCGACGTGCTCGGCTCGATCGCCGCCGCCGCGTCCGCCGAGGTGGCGACCCGGCGGGAGGTCGAGGCGAAACGGACCCAGCCCCGGTTCGCGGTCCGCTTCCTCACCGGGATGACCCTGGCCGCGCTGGCGTACGGGCTGGTCAACCGCGAGTACGTGCGACCGTACGGGACGCCGTTCGGGCAGCTGGTGATGGCGGTGCTCGGGGCCGCGTTCGTCGGGCTGCTGGTCTGGGTGCGTTCGATGAGCCAGCCGCCCCGGCCGGCGCGTTTCCTGCCGGCCCCCGACCCGGAGGACGCGGCCGCGTGAGCGTGGTCGTCAACTGGCAGCTTGCCGTCGCCGTGCTCGGCGGTTCGGCCGTCGGCCTCGGTCTCTTCCTGGTGGTCCGCGAGGGGCTGCCGGCCACCCCGGCCCTCGGCCCGGCGCTGCGCCGGCTGCACCAGCCGCCCGGCCGGGTGGCCGGCACCGCCAGCGGACCGGACTGGCTGGCGGGCCTGTCCCGCTGGCTGCGCCCGCCGCACCGCCAGCTCGCCCTGCTCGACCGGACCCCCGAGCAGTACGCGCTGTCGGTGCTGCTCTCGGCGCTGATCGGGTTCGCCACCCCGGCCGTGCTGTCGGCCGTGCTGTTCGCCGGCGGGGTGTCGCTGCCGCTGGTCGTACCGGTGCTGGGGAGCCTGGGGCTGGCGTTCCTCGCCGGGCTGGTCGCGCACCGGGACGTGCTGGCCAGGGCCGACGCGGCGCGGGACGAGTTCCGCCAGGCCGTCTGCACCTACCTGGATCTGGTGGCGTTGCAGCTCTCCGCGGCGCACGGGCCGGTGCAGTCGCTGGAGCGCGCGGCAGCGGTCTGCGACGGCTGGGTCTTCGAGCGGATCCGCGAGGCGCTGCGGATCGCCCAGCTCCAGATGCACTCGCCCTGGGACGAGTTGCAGTTGCTGGCCGACCGGATCGGCATCCCGGAGCTGGGCGACGTGGGCGCGATCATGCGCTCCTCCGGCAGCGAGGGCGCCCAGGTGCACGAGACCCTGCGCAGCCGAGCCGACTCGCTGCGCGACCAGATCCGTACCGACAACCTGGCGCGGGCCGAGGGGGTCACCAGCCGGCTGGACATCCCCGGCTCGATGTTGGTGTTCGTCCTGCTCGGCTTCGCCGTCTATCCGTTCCTCGCCCGTCTGTGAACCCACCCCGAGAAGGAGCCGACATGCACCTGGTCACCTACCTGCACGCCGCGCTCGCCGCGCGCCTGACCGAACTGCGCCACGAGGCGGAACGCGGCGACAGCCCGGTCCCCACCGCCGTGATCATCTTCGGCCTGGTGGCCGCGGCGATCGCGGTCACCGGACTGGTCATGGCGCGGGCGACCAACTGGATGGAAAGCGTCCCGACCGCCCCCTGACGGCCGACGATGCGACGGGCACCGGGCAGCGGCGCGGGCCGGGCGGCGGTTGCTGGCCGGCCGTGCCGGCCTGCCCGCGGCCTCCGTCGGGCGGTCGCGGCCGTCCGGCGAAGGCTGACCGAGAGCGGTACGGAGCGGGGGGCGAATCCGGTGGAGCTGGCGGTGGTGATGCCGGCGATTCTGGTGCTGCTCTTCGGGTCGATCCAGCTCGCGGCGGTGTTCGTCGCCCGCTCCACGGCGCTGCACGCGGCGGAGAGCGGGGTCGACGCGCAGCGCGTCCTGGCAGCGCCGCCGGGCGCGGGCGAGGCGCGCGCCCGGCGTTTCCTCCGGGCTACCGGCGACTGGCTGGTCGGCTGGGACGAGCGCGGGCCCCGCTGCACGACCACCGCCACCGAGGTGACCTGCACGGTCACCGGCCGGTCCCTGTCGGTCGTCCCGGGGGTCAGCTTCCCGGTCCGGCAGACCGCGCACGGCACCGTCGAACGCTGGACGACGGGGTGAGGCCGGTGCGGGAGCGGGGATCCGTGTCGATCGAGGTGGCGGTGCTGGCCCCGGCCTTCATCGCGCTGATGGTGCTGGCCGGCGTGGTGGGGCGGACCGCGGTCGCCGACGAGGCGGTGGAGTCCGCCGCGCACGACGCCGCCCGGGCCGCCTCGATCGCCCGGGACGCGGCGACCGGCCGGGCGGCGGCGACGGACGCGGCCCGGCGGCGGTTCGACTGGCGGGGACTGAGCTGTGCGGGGGCACCGGCGCTCGCGTTCAGCGGCACCGTGCGGGGCGCGGAGACCAGCTTCGCGGCGGCGTACCGGAGCGCCCCGGGCGTGCCGGCGACGGTGACCGTCCGGGTGACCTGCCGGGTTTCCTTCGCCGACCTGCGGGCGCCGGGGCTGCCCGGGGTGCCTGGCTCGCACACCGTGTCGGCGACCTTCACCTCGCCGCTGGACAGCTACCGGAGCCGGCGATGAGCGGGTGGACGGGCCGGGAGAGCGGCCGGGTCAGCCTCTTCCTCGCCGCCGCGCTGGCGGGCGTCCTCATGATCATCGGAATGGCGTACGACACCGCCGGCCAGTTGCGGTCGGTGCAGCGCGCCGACGACCTCGCCGCCGAGGCGGCCCGCAGCGGTGGCCAGGTCATCGACCGCGCGCGGGCCATCGAGGGCGGCCCGAAGGTGATCGACGAGGCGGGCGCCCGGGTCGCCGTCGCGGACTACCTGCGCGCGGCCGGCGGGGTGCGCGGCCACGACGTCAGCTTCCCGGTGGTCGGCGGCGAGAAGCAGATCCGGGTACGCGTCCGCATCACCTACCGCCGGGAACTGCTCGGCCTGTTCGGCTTCCGGAACACCGTCACCGTCAGCGGTGAGGCCACCGCACGGGCCCTCACCGGGGCCCCGTAGGAAGGGAAGGCAGCCATGGCCGTGCCGCAACGCTCCGCCGTACGCCGGACCGGCCAGGTCCTCACCGGGCTGGGTGCGCTCGTCGTGCTCTGCGCGGTGCTGGCCGGCGGGCCGGTGGCGCTCCTCGCCTTCGCCGGCAACCCCCTCCCCGACCACCTGCCCACCTTGGCCGCGGTGGGTACGGCGCTGACCAGCCGCGACGACGGGCAGCTGTTCCTGCGGGCGTTGGCGGTGGTGGGCTGGTTCGGTTGGGCGACGTTCGCGTTCTCTGTACTCGTGGAGCTGCTGGCGGCGGCGCTGCGCCGGCCGGCGCCCCGGCTGCCCGGGCTGCGCCGGCAGCAGCGGGCGGCGGCCGGGCTGGTCGGCTCGGTGGCGTTGATCCTGGCGGCCACGCCGGCGGCAGCGAGCGCCGTGCCGGCCGCCCCGCCGCCCGCTGCCGCCGCCCCGGCGGTCGTCGCGTCGGCTGTCACCGCTCCGGCGGCGCAGGCCCGGTCCGCGTCGCCGGCCTCCGACCCGGCGGTGTACCGGGTGGCGAAGGGCGACTACCTGGGCGAGGTGGCCGAACGCTACCTGGACGACTTCGACCGCTACCGGGAGGTGGCCCGGCTGAACCGGCTCGCCGACCCGGACCGGATCCACCCCGGACAGTTGCTGAAGCTGCCCGAGGGTGCGATCGACGACGGGCCCCGGCCGCACGCCACCGGCCGGCTGGTGGTGCGGCCGGCGTCCCCGTCGAGGCCCGCGCCGAACCGCCCCGCCCCGACCACGGCCGGTCCGTCGTCGGCACGGACACCGGGCTCGACGGTCGCGGAGCCGGCGGGCCCGCCCCCGGCGATGGCGGCGGGTGCTTCCCGGGCCACCGCCGACGACGAGGGGATCAACCGGCCGCTGGCGATCTCGGCGGTACTGGCGGTGGCGAGCATCGTCGGCGCCCAGATCGGCGCGGTGCTCGGCCTGCGCCGCCGCACCACCCACCGACCCCCCGTCACCGCCCGCCACCGCAGAGACTGACCGACCCGCCGCGCCGGCGGATGTTGGAGGATTCCGGCCCCTCCGAGGGCCGTCTCCTTCCAAGATCTGCGATGGATTGGGGGGTCAGGGGAGGCGGGCCTCCAGGCGACCGTCGACGATGCGGGTGGGGAGGATGACCTGGTCGTTGCCGGACGGGCCGTGCACCACCTCGCCGCCGTTGAGGCGGAACGCGCTGCCGTGCCACGGGCAGACCACGCAGGCGTGGCCGTCGATCTCCTGCACCTCGCCCTCGCCGAGCGGGCCGCTCTGGTGCGGGCAGCGCTCCAGCATCACCGTGACGTCGTCACCGTGCCGGTAGAGGATCACCGAGACGTCGTCGATCTCGCGGGTGACGAGCTGCCGCTGCGGCAGTTCGGTGAGGTCGCCCACCGGGTGCCAGCCGTCGCTCATCCGGTGCAGCTCGGAGATGCTCTGGCTGACCTGCGCACCCTGCTTGTACGCGAGGTGCCCACCCAGGTAAGCCCCGGCGCTCGCCGCCGAGAGCCCCAGGAAGGCCAACCTCCGCCCGGTCCCGTGCCGGCCGGCCAGCCGGGCGGCCAGCGAGCCCGCGTAGAGGGCCACGCCGGCGAGGTTGGCGGCGGCGTGCACTAGGCCCACCCGGCGCTGGTCGCGGGAGAGGGCGGCCCAGTCGTTGAGCCCGGCCACGGCCGCCGGCAGCGCGCTGAGCGTACCGACGCCGACCAGGGCGGTGGCCGCCCGGCGCTGGCCGGGCAGCAGGTCGACGACCGCCGCCGAGATCCACGCACCCACCGGCACCTGCACCATCGCCGGGTGCAGCGGATGCCCCAGCCAGACGCCGTGCAGTAGGTCCTTGACCCGCTGGGAACGCAGGGTGTCCAGGACGGCCCGCTGCAACCGGTCACCCGCCCGGTCCAGCGCGGTCGCCTGCTCAAGTTTCGTCAACAGTTCGCGCACCCGTTCCGACTTCCCGGCAGGAGGGCCCCCAAACCGGGCGGCGGCACCGATTCACCCGTCCGAGGTCGGCACCGCCGGGATCGCGCTCGATCCTGGAAGTAGTGGCCTCCGAGCGGCGGCGCGGCCACTACTTCCAGGAAACAGTGGACCCGCCGTCAGCCCCGCCACCGGTCGGCGTGCACGGCGGCGGCCAGCGGTCGGGGTGCCCGCCAGCCGTGCCGGACCAGGTCGGGGACGGTCTGGAGGTGGCTGACCGGGCCCAGGCAGAGCCAGGCGACCGGGCGTACGCCGGACGGGATGCCGAGCAGGTCGGCCAGGAACGGCTCCCGGTAGAAGGAGACCCACCCGACGCCGAGCCCTTCGGCGGTGGCCGCCAGCCAGAGATTCTGGATGGCCAGGCAGACCGAGTAGAGGCCGGCGTCGGCGATGGCGTGCCGGCCGAGCACCGCCGGCCCGCCCCGGGCCGGGTCGTACGTGACCACGACGGAGAGCGTCGACTCCAGCACCCCGTCGATCTTGATCCGGGCGAATCGGGCCGCCGCCTCCCCGTCCAGGGTCGCCGCGAAGGTGTCCCGCTCGACCTGGACGTGAGCGTGGAACCGGCGGCGGGTCTCCGGGTCGCGGACCAGGACGAAGTCCCAGGGCTGGGAGTTGCCGACGCTCGGCGCGGCGTGGGCGGCGGTCAGGATCCGGTCGAGGACGTCGTCCGGCACCGGCTCCCCGGTGAACTCGGCGCGTACGTCGCGACGGCGGTGGATGACGTCGTACAGGTCCACAGGCAGGCTCCCGCTGCACTCGGCCCACCGCGAGGGTGGGCGACTGACGCGAGGCCGGTCTTCGGACTCCCGGATCGACGCCGGCCGTCCGCCTTCCCAGCCGTACGGCCAGTGGCTGCGCGTGACGCGCGTGGACGGTGGCTCCCCGGTCACCGCGGCGGGCCCGTGCCGGATTCACACCGGCTTCCCGATTCTCCCCGCGCCAGCGGGGCACCTCGCATGATCGTTGCCGCCGCCGATGCTAGCCGGGTGGCGGTGGCCGGGCGTAGCGTCGGTTCATGGCCCGCCGTATTCCGCGCTGGCTCGCCCGCGCGCCCATCCCGCTGTACCGCCACGGCTTCGGCCGGCTGCTCGGCCGTCGGCTGATGATGCTGGAGCACCGGGGCCGGCGCTCGGGGCTGGCCCGGTACGTGGTGCTGGAGGTCGTCGACCGGGAGCCGGGGGTGCTCTTCCTCGCCTCCGGGTACGGCCCCGGCTCCCAGTGGTTCCGCAATGTGCGGGCCGACCCGCGGGTCCGGGTGTGGAGCGGCCCGGACCGGGGCGTTGCGGCGCGGGCGACGGTCCTGGACGGGGACGAGACCCGCAGCCGCCTGGAGCGCTACCGGCAGCGCCACCGCCGGGCCGCCGCCGCGCTCGGCCGGATGCTGGACCTCCGGGAGTTGGGCGGCACCGACCCGCTCCCCGCCGACGTGGCGCAACGGCTGCCGCTGGTCCGGCTCGCCCTGACCGGCGACTGACCGACGCACCGGCCGGGCCGCGGCCGGGAAATCCTTCGCGTCCGGCACCGCCGCCCGGCACCGTGGTCGGCGTGTACGCGCACGCCTCCCGCACCCCGTCGCCCGCCGCCACGGCCCGGTTCGTCGCGGCGCTGGGCCGCCCCGAGGCCGTACCGCCACCGGTGCTGATGCTGCTCGGGATGGTCTCCACCCAGGTCGGCGCGGCGGTGGCCAAGCAGCTCTTCGCCGCCACCAGTCCCGGGGGTACGACCACCCTGCGGCTCGGCCTGGGCGCGCTCGTCCTGCTGGCCGCCACCCGCCCGACCCGCTGGCCCGGCTGGCGGGCGGCCGGCCTGATCGGGGCGTTCGGGGTGGCCATGGCGGCGATGAACCTCGCCTTCTACGCCGCTCTCCAGCGGGTGCCGCTCGGGGTGGCGGTCACCGTCGGCTTCGCCGGCCCGCTGCTGGTGTCGCTGCTGGGCAGCCGCCGGCTGGTCGACGTGCTCTGGGCGCTGGTCGCCGGCACCGGCGTTCTGCTCCTGGCCGGCCTGGGTGGGATCGGCGTCGACCCGCTCGGCCTGCTGCTCAGCGCGCTGATCGCGGTCGGCTGGGCCGGGTACGTGCTGCTCGGCAAGGCGATGAGCGGGCACGTGCCGGGCAGCCGGGGGCTGGCGTTGGGCATGGCGGTGGGGGCAGTCTGCGTACTCCCGTTCGGGGTGGTGTCCGGCGGGGCCGGGCTGCTGGACCCCCGGATCGTGGCGCTCGGGCTGGGGGTGGCGTTGCTGTCGTCGGTGTTGCCGTACTCGGCGGAGCTGGCCGCGCTGCGCCGGATGCCGGCGCGGGTCTTCGCGGTGCTGCTCAGCCTGGAACCGGCGGTCGCCGCGCTGGTCGGCGCGCTGCTACTCGGGGAGCTGCTGGCCTGGCCGCAGGTGGCCGGCGTGGCCTGCGTGGTGGGTGCCGCCCTCGGGGCCACCCTGGCCCGCCCGGACCGGCGGGTCACCGGGCGCGCGCCCAGGTGAGGAAGCGCTCGGTCAGGTCCTCGGCGACGGCGGAGCCGTTGAGCTGCGACAACTGCGCGCCCGCCTCGGCCATCAGGGTGCTCAGGTAGATCAGCAGGGCGGTCCGGTCCGCGCGGTACTCGACCAGCAGCGCGAGTCGCGCCGGCTGGCAGGGCCACGGCGCGCCGCAGCCCCGGCAGCGCCAGAGCGGGCGCATGGGCAGGTGGGGGCGGGTCGCCCGGCTCACCTGCGCCCGCCGTTCCGCCGCCACCCGCCGGCCCGCCACCGTTGGGCCGGGGTGAGGTTGCCGGCCCGCCCGGGCCCGTCGGTGGGGAAGACGCTGGTCGGTTGGCTCGCCCACGTCGGTCGCTCGTGCTGCGGGGTCCGCTGTCGGGGTAGGTGCGGCGCCGCCTGGGACCGGTGCCGCCAGAACCGGATACGCATGCCTGTCCTTTCCTCGTCGGGTGGGCAGGGGCCGCCCCGACGTCGTTGGCGGGGCGGCTCCCGGTGCTGACGCTGACCGCCGGGCTCCTCACCTCCACCGGCCGCGCCGTCCTGCACGACACGCTGCCGAAGGTGGTCGGACAGATACACCGCGTAGCGATATGGTCGGCAGATATTCGAGACGTCCGATGGAGGGGCCGTGAACGACGCGCTGCGGGTGGCGCTCGGCGAGACCGGGCACACCACCGAATCGCTCGCGGAGCGGGTGGGGGTGGATCCGAAGACGGTGGGGCGCTGGCTGAGCGAGGGCCGCATCCCGCATGCCCGCCACCGGGTGTCGGCGGCAGAGGTGCTCGGCCGGGACGTCTCGGACATCTGGCCGGACACTTCAAGACGTCGCGACCCGGTCTGGTTCCGCCCCTGGCAGGAGATCGAACGCGAAGCGGTCGCTCTACGGTGGTTCGAATCGCTCGTTCTGCCCGGTCTGCTCCAGACGGAGGCGTACGCCCGGGCGGTGCTCACCGGCGCCGGCCTGATTCCGCGGGGCGACATCGAGCGGCACCTGACCACGCGGCTGAACCGGCAGGGAGTCCTGCGCCAGGATGACCCGCCCCAGTTCACGGCGGTGATCGACGAAGCCGTGCTGCGTCGCCCCGTCGGCGGCCGGGGGACGATGCACGAGCAGTTGCGCGCCCTGATCGCCGCGTGCGCGGAGCCGCACATCCGGGTGCACGTCGTGCCGTCCTCGGTCGGCGCCTACGCCGGTTTGAACGGGCCGTTCGTGATCGCCCAGTGCCCGGACCACCGGCTCGCCGGCTACCTCGACAACCAGGTCCATGGACAAGTGGTTAGCGATGTCGATGACCTCGCGGCGATAATGGCCGCCTGGGAGAACGTGCGCGGCGAGGCGCTCTCCCACTGGCAGTCGGTCGATCTCATCACGGAAGTGGCGGAGACATGGAGCTGACGGGCGCGCGGTGGCGCAAGAGCAGTCGCAGCAGCGGCAACGGCGGTGCCTGCGTCGAGGTCGCCGACAACCTGCCCGGCGTGGTCGCCGTCCGCGACTCCAAGGACCCGGCCGGCGCCGCCCTCACCTTCACCCCCACCGCCTGGCGCGCCTTCGTCAGCCAGCCCCCCGCCCGCGCCTGACCCGGCCGTCGGCCTAGATGTCTTGGACGGGAGTGGCCCTCACCGGGGCCGCTTCCTACCAAGATTTTGAACTTCCTGCTCATAGCTGGCCTGATCCGTCCACGTCATCAAGTTCGCAGTCTCACAGCCGCAGGGACCGCCAGCGCAGAACCGGGAGCCGGGCCCGTGCATGACGACTACGACGAGGCAGCGCCGGGAGTCTGGCGCGCCGGCCACCGTCGAGGGCATGCTGACCGGATGGGGGTACGCGTCGAGCACGCCGGGCCGGTGACCACGGTGATCCTGGACCGGCCGGAGGCCCGCAACGCCGTCGACGGGCCGACCGCCCGGGCCCTGGCGGACGCCTTCCGCGCCTTCGAGGCCGACCCGGACGCGGCGGTCGCCGTGCTCTGGGGCGCCGGCCGCACGTTCTGCGCCGGTGCCGACCTCAAGGCCATCGGTACGCCGCGCGGCAACCGGGTCGAACCGGAGGGCGACGGCCCGATGGGCCCGACCCGGATGCGCCTGTCCAAGCCGGTCATCGCCGCGATCTCCGGGCACGCCGTGGCCGGCGGCCTGGAGCTGGCGCTCTGGTGCGACCTGCGGGTCGCCGAGTCGGACGCGGTGCTCGGGGTGTTCTGCCGGCGCTGGGGCGTACCGCTGATCGACGGCGGGACGGTGCGGCTGCCCCGGCTGATCGGGGAGAGCCGGGCGATGGACCTGGTCCTCACCGGCCGCCCGGTCTCCGCCGACGAGGCGTACGCGATGGGCCTGGTGAACCGGCTGGTCGCGCCGGGTGAGGCCCGCGCGGCGGCCGAGCGGCTGGCCGCCGAGATCGCCCGCTTCCCACAGACCTGCCTGCGCAACGACCGGGCCGCGCTGCTCGCCAACGCCGGCCTGCCCGAGCCGGAGGCGATGGCCACCGAACTGGCCTTCGGCATGGAGTCCCTGATCACCGACGCGGTGAAGGGCGCGGCCCGCTTCACGGCCGGCGCGGGCCGGCACGGCGCACCGGCGGACTAGCGCTACTTCAACGCCTTCAGCGCGTCCTCGATCGCCCGGTGGAAGGTCGGGTACGCGTAGATCATGTGCCGGAGTTGGCTGATCGGCACGGCCGCGTGCACCGCCACCACCAGCGCCGACAGCACCTCGCCGCCGGCCGGGCCGACGGAGGTGGCACCGATCAGCACGCCCTGGTCGGCGTCGGCGATCAGCTTGATGAAGCCCGCGTTGCCGGTCTTGTGGATCCAGCCACGGGCCGACGAGGTCAGGTCGGTGTATCCGACCTGGACGTTGATGCCGCGCTCGCGGGCCTGCCGCTCGGTGAGGCCGACCGCGCCCACCTCCGGGTCGGTGAAGGTGACCCGGGGCAGCGCCCGGTAGTCGGCGACCGGCACGCTGCCCGGCGCGGCCGCCGACGCGCCGGCACTCATCGCCCCGCCGACCGCGCTGACCACCCCGGCCGCGCCGCCCATCACGCTGGCGGTGCCGCTGGCGTCCGGGCCGCCCCTGGTCCGCCGCATGTGGTCGAGCACGTCGGCGACGACGATCGCCGCCTGGTACATGGCGATGTGGGTGAACGCGCCCTCCCCGGTGAGGTCGCCTACCGCCCAGATCCCGTCGGTGACGTGCATCCGCTCGTTTACCGGCAGGTACCGCTGGCCGGCGTCCACGTCGACGGTGTCCAGGCCCAGCTCCTCCAGGTGCGCCTTGCGCCCGGTCACCACGAGCAGCTGGTCGGCGGTGAAGCGGCGGTCGCCGGCGCGCACGCTGAAGGTGGCGCCGTCGTGGCCGACCCGCTCGGCCTTCACCCCGGTCTCGATGGTCACCCCGTCGGCGCGCAGCGCCTTCGCGGCGATCTCGGATGCCTCCGGCTCCTCGATGGCCAACACCCGGTCGGCCGCCTCGATCACGGTCACCCGGACACCGAAGCGGGCGAAGACCTGGGCCAGCTCCAGCCCGATCGCCCCGCCGCCGAGCACCAGCAGCGACGCCGGCAGCTCCTCGACCTCGATGGCCTGGTGGTTGGTCCAGAACGGGGTGCCCGCCAGCCCGTCGATGGGCGGGATCGACGGCCGGGTGCCGGTGCCGAGCACGATCCCGAAGCGGGCCTGGAACACCTGGTCGCCGACGCGTACCCGGCCGGGGCCGTCGAGCCGGCCGCTGCCCCGGACGAACCGGCCGCCCTTGCCGGTGAAGCGGTCCACCGCCACCTTGTCGTCCCAGGTGTCGGTGGCCTCCTCGCGGATCCGCCTGGCCACCGGCGCCCAGTCGGGCCGGACCTCGGCGCTGCCGGCCAGTTCGTTGACCCGGTGCGCCTCGGCCAGGGCGTTCGCCGCCCGGATCATCATCTTGCTGGGGATGCAGCCCCAGTAGGGGCATTCGCCGCCGACCAGGTCCCGCTCGATCCCGACGACGGTGAGGCCGGCCTCGGCGAGCCGCCCGGCCACCTCCTCGCCGCCGACGCCGAGCCCGACCACGATCACGTCCACCAGTTCCGGATCCGCCACCCCGCCAGCATTCCGCACCGGGACGGCCGTCGCGAGCGCTCCACGCCGGATTTCCCGCGACGGTAACCCGCCGGACCACTACCGTGGCCGGGTGCATGCGCGCTTCGCCCCGGTCCGGGACTGCTTCCACGACCTGTTCGCCGCCGGCCGGGAGACCGGCGCGGCGCTGGCCGTCTGGTACGACGGCACGCCCGTGGTCGACCTGGTCGGCGGCACCCGGGCGGCGGTCCCACCCGGCGCGGTCGTCCCGGCGGTCGGGGCGGACGACCCGTGGCGGCCGGACACGCTGGTCAACGTCTACTCGGTGGGCAAGCCGGTGGCCGCGCTCTGCCTGCTCACGCTGGTCGACCGAGGGCGGGTCGAGCTGGACGCGCCGGTGTCCGCCTACTGGCCGGGGTTCCGCACCCCGGCCACCGTGCGGCAGGTGCTCAGCCACACCGCCGGGCTGCCGGCGTTCCCGGTGCCCCGGCCCGCCGAGGCGGTCGCCGACTGGGCGCTGCTCTGCGCCGACCTGGCCGCCGCCGAACCCGAGTGGACGCCGGGCTCCGTCGCGGGCGAGCACGCCTGGACGTACGGGCACCTGGTGGGTGAGCTGGTCCGCCGGGTGGACGGGCGCCCGGTGGGGCGGTTCCTGGCCGAGGAGATCGCCGGCCCGTGGCGCCTCGATCTGGCCTTCGGGCTGGGTACGGTGGACCAGCGGCGCTGCGCCGACCTGTCGTACGCCGATCCGGGCTGGCCGGACGCGACGCGCGGCGAGCCGGGGTCGCTACGCGCCCGGGCGCTGGACAACCCGCCCGGCGGCCGGGACGTGGCGCTGGTGAACGGCCCGCTGTGGCGGTCGGCCGAGATCCCGGCGGTGAACCTGCACGCCACCGCGTCGGCCCTGGCCCGGCTCTACGCCGGGCTGCTCGCCGGCGGCATCCTCGACGGGGTCCGCCTCTTCAGCCGGGAGCTGGTCGCCGAGGCGACCCGGGTGCAGTACGACGGCCCGGACCTGGTGCTGGACCAGCCGGCATTCTGGACGCTGGGCATGGGCTGGGAGCCGGACGGGAGCTGGGGCATGGGCGGCATCGGCGGCAGCAGCGCCTGGGCGGACCCGGAGCGCGGTTACACCGTCGCCTACGCGACGTCCCGGCTGGCCAAGCACGACCGGGTGGACGAGCTGGTCGAGGCCCTGCACTCCTGCCTCTGACCGGACGGTGGTCAGCGCAGCCAGACGGGGTCGGTGCCGGGCACCTCAAGCGGCGGCGGGTAGTCGAGCTTTCGGCGTACCTCGTCGCGCAGCCGCCACGGCTGGTGCACCGCCTTTCCCTCGACCGCCGCCAGCTCGGGCACCCACCGGCGGACGTACGCGCCGTCGGGGTCGTAGCGTTCCGCCTGGCGCACCGGGTTGAAGCCCCGGTGCGGGCGGGGATCGTTGCCGGTCCCGGCGACCCACTGCCAGTTGCCGGAGTTGTTCGGCACGTCGCCGTCGAGCAGCCAGCGGGCGAAGACCTTCCGCCCGGCCCGCCAGTCCAGTCCCAGGTGCCTGGTGAGATAGCCGGCGGTGATCAGCCGCGCCCGGTTGTGCATCCACCCCTCGGCGCGGAGCTGCCGCATCCCGGCGTCCACCACCGGCATCCCGGTGCGCCCCTCGGTCCAGGCGTCGAGGGCCTGCGTGTCGTACCGCCAGTCCTCCCGGGCCCCGCGCCGGTACGCCTTCGTCGAGATCTCCGGGAACGCGCCGGTTACCTGGTGGTAGAAGTCCCGCCAACAGAGCTGCCGGACGAACGGGCCGGCCCGGTCGCCGGCCCGGTTCGCCACTGCGAGCGGGGACAGGCAGCCGAAGCGCAGGTACGGGCTGAGCCGGGAGGTCTCGTCCCCGGCCAGGTCGTCGTGGATGTCGTCGTAGCGGCCGAGGGTGGGCAGCCACTTTTTCAGCCGGTGCCGGGCGACGCTCTCCCCGCCCGGCACCGCGTCCGGGGAGTCCCCCTTCGGCGGGGCGGGCAGCCGCCCGGGGTCGACCCCCTCGGGCAGCCGTACCCGGCGTGGGGCGGCCAGCTCGTCCCGCCGCCGCGCCCCCTGCCAGGCCCGGTGGTAGGGGCTGAACACCTTGTAGTGGTCGCCGCCCGCCGGCTTCAGGCCGCCCGGCTCGACGATGGTGACGCCGGGGAACAGCCGCAGGAACATCCGGTGCCGCGCGCACTCCGCGCGCAGCCGCCGCTCCCGCTCCTGCGCGTAGCGGCTGACGTCGGCGGAGAGCCCGATCCCCTCGGCGTCGACCCGGCGGGCCAGCCTGATCGTCTCGGCCACCGGGTCGCCGCGCCGGACCACCAGGTCACCGCCGCGCTTCCGGAGCGACTCCCGCAGCTCGGCCAGGCCTTGGTTTAGGAACCGGCTGCGGTTCGCCGACAGCCCGGCCAGCGCCGGGTCGAGCACGTAGAGCGGCACCACCCGGTCGAACGCCGAGCACGCCGAGGCCAGCGCCGGGTGGTCGTGCACCCGCAGGTCGCGGGTGAGGAGCACGATCGCCGTGCGCTCGCTCACGCCCGTACCAGGGCCGGCCGGGGTGCCGGGCCGGGGACCGTCACCGGCGTGCCGGCCGGGGTGAGCAGGGCCCGCGCGGCCACCACCGTCCGCTTCCGCCCGGGTACGCGGGCCCGGCGCGCGAAGACGTCGTACCCCTGGGCGGCCACCTCGTCGAGGATCCCGCCGTAGAGCGCGTACGCGGTGCGCATGCACGCCTGCGAGGCGGGGCTGAGCAGCGGGATGCCCGGCGCGGCGGCCAGGTAGTGGGCCTGGGCGCGGGTCACCTCGTACTCGATCAGGTCGCGGATCCCCGGGGTGGTACGGCCGGCGGCCTTCGCCGCGAGCAGGTCCTCCCGGGTGACGTCGAACCTGGCCAGGTCCTCGTCGGGCAGGTAGGTCCGGCCGCGGTCGAGGTCCTCGGCGACGTCCCGGATGAAGTTGGTGAGCTGGAACGCCAGGCCGAGCTGGCGGGCGGGTTCGCGGGCGGCGGCCGGGTCCGAGCTGCCCAGGATCGGCAGCATCATGGTGCCGATGACGGCGGCCGAACCCTCCATGTAGTCGAGCAGGTCGTCGTAGGTCGGGTAGGACGGCACCGTCAGGTCCATCGCCATGCTGCGCAGGAACGACGCGAAGTCGCCGCGGTCCAGGTCGAAGACGGCGATGGTGTGCAGCACGGCGGGGAGCAGCGGATCGTCGACGGCCTCCCCGCGCAGGCCGGCGACGAACCGGTCCGACCACGCCGCCAGCCGGGCGGCCCGCTCGGCGGCGGGCAGGTCATCGGTGCGGTCGACGATCTCGTCGGCGTAGCGCGTGAAGCCGTACAACGCGTGCACGTGCCGCCGTTTCCAAGCGGGCAGCAGGCGGGTGGCGAGATAGTAGGTACGGCCGTGACGTCTGTGCAGCTCGCGGCAGCGGTCATAGGCAGCGGTGAGATCGGTGTCCACCGGCCCTCCTCCAATTCGACGCACCAATCGACGCAACACGCAACCCTAGGGTACGCTCCCCGACATGGCCAACGACGCAGTTGCGGCTAACCCGCTCCGCATCGTGCCGGCACAGCCGGGAGCGACGGGCGATCCGGTCCGCGGCGTACTGGCCGCTTTCACCAGTGAGCTGGTCGAGGGGGTCGACGAGACGCTGGCGGTGTTCCTCGCCGCCGAGGTCGACTCGCTCACCGGGATCGACGCGGCGATGGGCGGTTTCGCCGCGACGGCACGCGACTGCGTGCTGGCCGGCGGCAAGCGGGTCCGCCCGACGTTCGCGTACTGGGGATGGCGCGGGGTGGCCGGCGGCGACGAGCCGCTGTCCACGGTGCTACCCGCGCTGGCCGCGCTGGAGCTGCTGCACACCTTCGCGCTGGTGCACGACGACGTGATGGACTCCTCCGCCACCCGGCGAGGGCTGCCCACCGCGCACCGGGCCGCCGCCGCCCGGCACCGGACGGCCGGCCTCACCGGCGACCCGGAGCGGTACGGCGAGGCCGTCGCCGTGCTCATCGGCGACCTCTGCGTGGCCTGGGCCGACCGGTTGATGGCACACGCCACCGTGCCGCCGGACCGGCTGCTCGACGTCCGGCGCAACTACGACCAGATGCGGGTCGAGACCGTGGCCGGGCAGTTCCTCGACGTGCTCGGCGAGCACGACGCGGCGAACTGGTCGGTGGACCGGGCACTGCGGGTGGCCCGCTACAAGACCGCCAGCTACACCGTCCAGCGCCCGCTGCTCTTCGGCGCCGGCCTGGCCGGGGCCGACGCGGACTCGCCGCTGATCGCCGCGTACACCCGGTACGGGCTGGCCGTCGGCGAGGCGTTCCAGCTCCGCGACGACCTGCTGGGGATCTACGGGGACCCGGCCGACACCGGCAAGCCGGCCGGGGACGACCTGCGCACCGGCAAGCCGACCACGCTGCTCATGCTGGCCCGGCAGCTCGCCACCCCGGCCCAGCGCCGCCTGCTGGACCGGGCCGGCACGGTCACCGCGCCCCGGGAGGTGACCCGGCTGGCCGATCTGGTCCGGGACACCGGGGCGGTGACCCGGGTCGAACGGATGATCTCCGACCGGGTCGGTGCGGCGCTGGCCACGCTCGACACCGCGCCGATCGACGGGACCGCCCGTACCGCGCTGACGGGTCTCGCCACCGCCGCGACCACGCGGCGGGCATGATGGGCAACTTCGCGAGGGAGGTGGTCACGTGCGCAGCGTGAGCGGACGTACGGACCAGGTGGTGGTCGTCGGCGCCGGCCTGGGTGGGCTGGCCTGCGCGCTGCACCTGGCCGGGAGCGGCCGGCAGGTGACCGTCCTGGAACGCGAGCCGGTCCCGGGCGGGCGCGCCGGCCGGCTCAGCGTCGCCGGGTACGAGTTCGACACCGGCCCGACCGTGCTCACCATGCCCGACCTGATCGCCGAGGCGCTCGGCGCCGTCGGTGAGGAGCTGACCGACTGGCTCGACCTGACCCCGCTCGACCCGGCCTACCGGGCGTACTACCCGGACGGCTCGACGCTCGACGTCATCACCGACACCACCCGGATGGCCGCCGAGATCGCCCGGGTCTGCGGCCCCCGCGAGGCCGACGGCTACCTGCGGTTCGTCGACCACGCCCGGAACCTGTGGCGGTGGGAACGGGCCGACTTCATCGAGCGCAACCTGGACGCGCCGACCGACCTGCTCACCGGCAACCTGCTGAGGTTGCTGGCCAACGGGGCGTTCCGGCGACTCCAGACGAAGATCAACCAGTTCTTCCGGGACCCGCGTACCCAGCGGATCTTCTCCTTCCAGGCCATGTACGCCGGCCTCGCGCCGCACGACGCGCTGGCCATCTACGCGGTCATCGCGTACCTCGATTCGGTGGCCGGGGTGTGCTTCCCACGCGGCGGCATCCACGCGGTCTCCCGGGCGATGGCCGGCGCGGCGGAGAAGCACGGCGTGCAGATCCGGTACGGGACCACGGTGAGCCGGGTGGAGACGGCGCACGGCCGGGCCACCGGCGTGCTGACCACCGACGGCGAACTCGTCCCCGCGGACGTCGTGGTGCTCAACCCCGACCTGCCGGTCGCCTACCGTGACCTGCTTCCGCCGGCCCGGCAGCGCAAGCTCACCTACTCGCCCTCCTGCGTCGTGCTGCACGTCGGGTCGACCCAGGGCTATGGCAGGATCGCCCACCACAACATCCACTTCGGACGCTCCTGGAAGGGCACGTTCGACGAGGTGATCCGGCGAGGCGAGCTGATGACCGACCCGTCGCTACTGGTGACGAACCCGAGCCGGACCGACCCGTCGGTGGCCCCGGCCGGAAGACACACGTACTACCTGCTCGCCCCGGTACCGAATCTCGACCGGGCCCGGTTCGACTGGCGCGGCGACCTGACCCGCCGCTACACCGACCAGCTCGTCGGCACCCTGGAGGAGCGGGGCTACGTCGGCTTCGGCGACGGGATCGAGGTGCTGCGCGCGGTCACCCCGGCGGAGTGGGCGGAGCAGGGCATGGCCGCCGGCACCCCGTTCGCCGCCGCGCACAGCCTCTTCCAGACCGGGCCGTTCCGGCCCGCCAACCTGCACCCGACGCTCGGCAACGTGGTCTTCGTCGGCTCCGGCACGCAGCCCGGCGTCGGCGTGCCGATGGTGCTGATCAGCGGCAAGCTCGCCGCCGCCCGGGTCACCGGGAGCGGAGCATGAGTTCGCGCGAGGGGCACCTGGTCGAGCTGGTCGACGACACCGGGCACGTGCTCGGCGAGACGACCGTTGCCGCCGCCCACCAGCCGCCGGGCCGGCTGCACCGCGCGTTCTCGGTGCTGCTGGTCGACCCCGAGGGGCGGATCCTGCTCCAGCAGCGGGCCGCGGTGAAGACCCGCTTCCCGCTGCGCTGGGCCAACTCCTGCTGCGGCCACCCGATGCCCGGCCAGTCGCTGGCCGAAGCCGCCAACCGCCGCCTCGCCGAGGAACTCGGCATCGACCCGGTGGACCTCACCGAGGTCGGGGTGTACGTCTACTACGCCGAGGATCCGGCCACCGGTCGGGTCGAGTTCGAGTACGACCACGTGCTCCGCGCCGACGTACCCGCCGGGCTGTCCACCCGACCGGATCCCGACGAGGTGGCCACCCTGCGCTGGGTCGACCCGCACGACCTCGAGGCCGACCTCGACGTCGATCCCCGCGCGTACGCGCCGTGGCTGGGCGGGGTGGTGAACCGGCTGCTACGGCCGGCCCGGCCCGCCGCCGACGCGTCCCGCGCCGTGCCGTACGGCGCGCCGGTCGACGAGGCACCGGAGCGGTCGGGTGACCGATGAGGCGCTGAGCGCAGGCGCCGTCGCACGGCGGCTGGGGGTCGCGGTCACCACGTTGCGGACCTGGCACCAGCGCTACGGCCTCGGTCCCAGCGAGCACGTACCGGGACACCACCGGCGCTACACGCCGGCTGACCTCGCCCGCCTGGAGATCATGCGGCGGCTCACGGCGGAGGGGGTGACCCCGGCCGAGGCGGCCCGCTGGGCCCGGCAGGCACCCGCGACCGTCCCGCCCGACCAGGGCGCGACGCGCTGGCTCGGCGCGTCCGACGCCGCGCGCCGACCCGGCGGCGCCCGGGGCGGCGGCGGGGCGACCGTCCCGGTCGGCCGGGCCGGGCCGGTCGCCCGGGGGCTGGCCCGGGCCGCCATGCGGCTGGACTCGGCGGCCATCGGCGAGACGATCGCGCACGCCCTCGCCGTCGACGGTGTGGTCGCCACCTGGGACGGGCTGATCCGGCCGGTGCTCGCCGGCATCGGTGAGCGGCACGCCGCCACCGCCGGGCTGATCGAGGTGGAACACCTGATGTCCCGGTGCACCTCCGAGGCGCTCGCCGCGGTGGCCCGGTCCGCTCCGACCACCGGGCCGGCCCGCATCCTGCTCTCCTGCGCCGACGAGGAGCAGCACAGCCTGCCGCTGGAGGCGCTGGGCGCCGCCCTCGCCGAGGCCGGGTTGAGCTACCGGATGCTGGGCGCGCGGGTACCGGTGGCGGCCCTGGTCGAGGCGGTCGCCCGGACCGGGCCGGCCGCCGTGGTGCTCTGGTCGCACACCCGGGCCACCGCCGACCCGCATCAGCTCTCCGCGCTGCTCGCCGCCCCGCAGCGACCGCTGCTGGTGCTCGCCGCCGGGCCGGGGTGGCAGGCCGACACCCTGCCCGCCGGGGTGGTCCGCCCGGTGGATCTCGCCGAGACGATCTCGCTGGCCATGGCCGTACGCGACGCGCAGGACCCGTCACCGGCCGGCTGACCGCCCCTCCCGGATCGACGCTTTGTCCACTACCGTCGGAAAGTCCGCGTACCCCGACCCCCCTCCGGGAGCGACGATGCGTCCACGCGCCGCGCTGGCGCTCGCCGTCGGCTTGGTCCTGCTGCTGACCGGCTGTGGCGAACCTGGCAAGACCCCGTCCCGGGTCGCTGCCCCACCCGCGGCCTCGGCCACCCCGACGCCGAAGCCGAAGCCCCGCCCGAGCCGCACCACCCCGCCGAAGCCGCAGCTGCGCCCGCTGCCGAAGAACCTGCCGGCGGGGCTGCACCGGCACAGCGGCGACCGGGGCGTCGCGCTCACCTTCGACGACGGCCCGAACCCGCGCTGGACACCGCAGATCCTCGACCAGCTCCGGGCCGCGCACGTCACCGCGACGTTCTGCCTGATCGGCCAGCAGGCCCGGCGCTATCCGCAGCTGGTGGCGCGCATCGTCCGGGAGGGCCACCAGCTGTGCAACCACAGCTGGCGGCACGACATGAACCTCGGCCGGCGCCCGGTGGCGGACATCCGTGCCGACCTGGTCCGAACCAACCAGGCCATCCGGGCCGCCGCGCCGAACGCCAAGATCACCTGGTTCCGCCAGCCGGGCGGCCGGTGGACGGCCGAGGAGGTGGCGGTGGCCGGCCAGCTCGGCATGCGCCCGCTGCACTGGAGCGTCGACCCGCAGGACTGGGACCGGCCGCCGGCCAAGGCGATCATCAAGCGGGTGGAGTCGGCGTCCCGCCCGGGCTCGGTGGTGCTGATGCACGACGCCGGGGGCGACCGGAGCCAGACGATGGCTGCCTGCCGGACCCTGATTCCCGACCTCCGGCGGCGGTACGGGATCACCCAGCTCCGCTGAAACCCCACCTGAGCTGCCCATTCATCCGACGGTGTGCCAGCGGCCATACCGGTTTGGTCGTCCGAGGAGGCATGACATATGCTTCTCATGCCTCCGGCGGGGCCGGATGGGAGCAAGTCCGCTTGAAGTTGCGAGTGTGCAATGATGGCGGGGCCGCCCTCATCGTCTAGCGGCCCAGGACGCCGCCCTTTCAAGGCGGTAGCACGGGTTCGAATCCCGTTGGGGGCACGGTCCGGTTCCGACCGGATGCAACACCAGCCAGGTCCTGTGGAGCAGTCGGAGTGCTCGCCGCCCTGTCAAGGCGGAGGTCGCGGGTTCAAGTCCCGTCAGGACCGCCAGCGCTGACGCCGCGCCTATCATGCGCGGCGTTCTGCGTATCGGCCCATGCGGTAGCATGAGCCGAGCACCACGGCCAGGTAGCTCAGTTGGTACGAGCGTCCGACTGAAAATCGGAAGGTCGGCGGTTCGACCCCGCCCCTGGCCACATAGCCTTTCGCCGGGCTACCAGAGCGCCGACCAGCGGAAACGCCGGTCGGCGCTCTTGCGTTGTGCCCGGAATCCCGTCTGTCCGGTCTGACCCTCGTTGACCCCGGAATCCCGCTGACGGCCGCTCCTTGTTGCACGTGGATTGCACGGGCGGGCCTCGCTGCCCTCAGGGCGTCCAGCGCGGCGACCGAGGAATTATGAGATCAAACTGCCCGTCCCTCCGCCCTGGCCCGGGTGTGCGGGGCGACGCGGGCTTCTCCCTCGTCGTAGGTGTTGCCCTTCATTCACCGACCTCTTGCGGACCAGATGCGGACTGGGCCGGCCGGAGTCGTCAAGATCAGCGAGGCCCGGCGGCTGACGCCGCACCGGAGGGGGCACTGCTTCTTGCCTCGTTCGTTGCTGGCCGACAGTATGAGCCGACCACGAGTAAGGAGACCCCGGCATGCAGGTAGACCCACCGGAGCATCGGGGCTTGGCCGCACTCATGGTCACGTCCGGCCTTGGCGGACTGATACTGCTGGTTGCTGGCGACGGCGGACGCTCGCTGATCGTCGCCCTGGTCGCGTTCGCCTGCTTCATCGTCTGCCTCGCCCTGCTTGGCGTGAGTTCAGTGTTGCAGGAGCACGAGCGATGGCGCGTGGACCTCAAGCGGCAGCGGCTACGCGAGCAGGCTGAGGCCGAGAACTCGCGGCGATAAAAAGGACTCCCCGGCCGTCGCTGTCCGGTGCCTCCTCGGGGAACGCTGTGGCTCATCTTCGCGGGACGCTGGCTGCCCCGCCCGCTCCGCTCGTGGCCGCCTGCCACCCTTCTCCTTGATCGGCCCCGCGGTCCCCTCCCGGCCTGTCCGCTCGGGCTCGCACCTCGCTTCACGCCACCCCACCACTCTCGGAGTAGAAGTATCGTCATCTGTCGCTGCGAACCTCTGTCCCGCAGGTCAGTCGCCATCTAGCCCGGAGGTATCCCTGGTGCGTAACCAGCGACTGCATGGTGAGCTGTTGTGGACCGCCTTATTGTTCTTCTGGGGCATGGCCATGTTCTTCGGCGTCGGCCTGATCGGTGCCGCCAGCTCCCTCGGTTGTGAGGACGAATGTGTGAGGGGTGAGGACTGGGCCTGGTTGGGCCTCGCGACCAGCTGCGGTGCCGGCCTGCTCTCCATGCTGCTGTTCGTGCTTCTCGGCTGGGTGCTGAAGGGCCGCCGACGTCGCCTTCTCACCTTCGCGAGCGCCACCATGCTGGTGGCCAGCGTCGTCGGTGTGGTGGCGTTCGTATCGCTCGACGATGGCCGGGGGACGTCGCGGGCCAGTGCTGCGACGATCACCTGCGCCGTGTACCCGTCGCCCCCGGTTTCGGTTGTCGGCCAGGTGATTCAAGGGGCCGCCTGACGGGACTGTAGTGGCTCCCCTGTCCAAGCCTCGGGTACGCAGTCGGCGCGTAGGGCTCCCCCTCCACTTGCGGGTCTCGCTGCTCGGCGCCGGACAGACTGGGCCTTGTTGACCGTGCCAGTCAGGAAAGGTCGCTTCCAGAAATGATCGAGGTTCTGTACTTCGACGGGTGCCCGAACCACGAGGGCCTGGAGGAGCACCTGCGGTCGTTGCTGGCAGTAGCCGGCTTCGACACACCGATCACGTCGCGCCGGATCGACTCGGACGAGCAAGCTCAGCGCGAGCACTTCGTCGGCTCACCCACCATCCGAATCAACGGGGTTGATGTCGATCCAACCTTGTCCGGCCGTGAGGACTACGGGCTGATGTGCCGGGTGTACCAGACCGAACACGGGCTTCGGGGCACTCCACCCGACGCGTGGATCCTTGACGCTCTACGCCATCACGAGTAATCGCCGCCGACCCCGCACCCTCTGTGATCGCTGGAACTGGCGCGTGTGCCGTAGCGTCGATGGCATGACTGCGGTGGTGGTAACTCTCGTGGTGCTCCTGTTGCTGGCGGCCGCGGTGGTTGTCTTCGTGGTCTCGCGAGACCGCAATCGGCTCGCTTCGGATGAGGATTCCGCCGCGGTCCACCGGGCCGGCACCGACCAGGATCGGCACGAGGTGGAGCGTCACTTCGTGCAGGGCCAGGCAGCGGGCCAGCACATGCCCAACTCCTGAGCCGGCTGGGGGTGGGCAGCAGGGCCGGACCAGTCCGCCCGGATCCGGGGCGTGTCGTGAAGGTGCTTGCTGTGAGTGTCGGGGCCAGCGAGGCAATGACCATTGGCCAATCCGAAGGCTTGTAGCATCTCCCGATGGAACATGAAGGCCTTCCGACTCTTGAACTCGCTTTTCCCGGTCCAGAACGTGATCGTGGCGTGGCCGCGATCCTGAGCGGTCAGAAGACCGCGCTCACGGGCCTCCTGGAGATCTTCGAGCACGCTGGTGAGGCGGTGCCGCAGACCGGCCAGCAGTTCTCCGTGCTCGATTCCGAGGGCCGCCCGGCCGTCACGATCGAACTCGTCGACGTTCGGGTCGTTCCCATGAAGGAAATCGACGATGACTTCGCGCGAGCCGAGGGGCGCGGCTACTCCGACGTTGCGCAGTGGCGGGCAGCCCACGAAGAGTTCTTCCGGAGCGATGGCGTGAGCGAGTTCCTGGGGCGCACCCCCGTCATTGACGATGACACTCTCGTCGTTGCCGAACGCTTCCGAGTGGTCGAGCCCGTGTGATCGGTGACCGGCATCCGGCACGATGAGAGTCCTGGAGGATCAGCCGGCCGGGCTTTGAGCGGTGCCGGGTGCTTCCCGCGGTTGCGGACCTGGCCGGACTTCTCCGGGATCGTGCAGGGTTTTCTCGTCGGGCTAGGGGGCCCTGAAGGCGGCGGTCAGCCGGACGATGCCGAACTCGAACGCCTCGTTGAGATCGCCGCCGAGGTTGAAGGCGCCGGCGAACTCCATGCTGACGAAGCCGTTGGCCCAGGCGGTGAACATGCGGGCGGCCTCCAGGGCGTGCTCGGGCCCGGCGAGGTCGGCGGCGACGCGCAGGGCCGGGGCGCTGGCCTGGGTGAGGGCGTCGAGGCTGGGCCGGGTCTCCTCGGGGCCGGTGGCGAAGATCAAGTGGTAGCCGGCCGGGTGGGCGTGGGCGAACGCCCGGAAGGCGCGGGCCAGCTCGGCGAGGTCCGTGGCCGGGTCGCCGCTGCCGGCGACGGCGCTGAGCTGCTCGCCCAGGTCGCGGGCGGTGGCCTCGGCGACGAGCCGGATCAGCGCGTTGCGGTTGTGGACCCGCTTGTAGAGCGAAGGTGCGCGTACGCCGACCCGCTCGGCGACCGCCTGCATCGTCAGGCGTGGGAGTCCCCCTGACTCGAGGATGTCGCGGGCGGCCTCGACGATGTCGGCGAGCGAGGTCCGATCGGGGGTCGGCATGCAGATGCTCCTTCCGGGTAGGCCATCACCACGAGATAGCTATAGCCCTTAGCCATGATAGCTATGTACCGTAGCCATGAAGGCAGGACACCACCGCAGGAGGCAATCATGAAGCTCGGGCCACATCTGCACCGCATCGGCAACGACATCGTCGCCGCCTACCTGATCGAAACCGAGGAGGGCGTGACCGTCGTGGACGCCGGGCTCTCTGGCCACTGGCCGGAGCTGGTCGCGGAGTTGTCCGGCATGGGCCGTTCGCTCGCCGACGTCCGCGGCCTGATCCTCACCCACGGCGACACCGACCACATCGGCTTCGCCGAGCGACTCCGGCGCGATCACGGCGTGCCGGTCCACGTGCACAGCGCGGACGCCGCCCGCGCCCGCGGAGAGGTCAAGCCCGAGGCATCCTTCGGTAAGTTCAAGGTGGGTGCGACGGCGCGCTTCCTCTGGTACGCGAGCCGCAAGGGCGGTTTGCGCACGACCTACCTCAGCGAGGTGGCCACGGTGGAGGACGGTCAGGTGCTCGACCTGCCCGGCACCCCGCGCGTGATCGGGCTGCCCGGCCACTCGCCGGGCAGCATCGCCGTGCACGTGCCCGTCGCCGACGCCGTGTTCGTCGGGGACGCGCTCACCACCCGGCACGTCCTAACCGGTCGGCAGGATCCGCAGCCGGCCCCGTTCACCGACGACCCGGCGCTGGCCCTCGCCTCGCTCGCCCGCCTCGAGGACCTGCCGGCGACGTGGATCCTCCCCGGTCACGGCACCCCGTGGAACGGAGGCGCCCGCGAGGCGGTGCGCCGGATCAGGGCGGCGGCCCGGTGAGTGGAACCTGATTGGCCATCTTTCCCCCACGGGCACCTGACGGCCGGCCGTCTCGACCTGCTTTCCGGCGGCAGCTGCGGCGCGACCGGCGTGGTCTCGGGGTTCGACCTCCGGGGTGAGCCGGGGGATCGTCCCGATGGCGCCGGGTCGCGCCGCCGCGAAGACTGGCGGTATGAGCCCAGCCGGAAACCCACGCCAGCTCCTCCACCGAGTCCTCACGCCATGGCGGGTGGCCTACGGGGCGGAGACGCTCCGCCGGGTCGCCTGGTCCGTCGTCGCGGTACCGCGCGCCCTGGCCGCGCTGCCCGCCGCCCTGCGCCGCCGCGACCGGGTCCGCGCCTTGGCCCGTGCGGTGCTCGCCCTGCCGGTCGCGGTGGCAGCGTCGGCGCTCACCGGCGTACTCGCCTTCCTGGTGCTGATCAACGTGCTGGCGTACCCGTTCCGTCCCTGGCTCGGCCTCGGCGGGTCGACCCGGGACATCTGGGCCGACCGGTACGCCGACTCCTGGGGTGGTCCGACCCTGGCCGGCGCGTGGGCCACCCACGCCACCCTCATCCTGCTTCTGGCCCTCCCCGCGCTGGCCGGGGCCGTCCGGGGCCTCTTCGCCCTCCAGCGGCGGCTGACCGGGGCGACGTCGTCGACCGTCCGCCCGGTGCCCGCAGCCACCGGCCCGTCGGCGGGGCCGGCCGGCGGCGTCCGGGCCGTGGGATCGCGCGGACGCCTGCGCCGGACCGGTGCGGTGCTGGCGGCGCTGGGGCTGCTGGTCGCATCCTCGCTGACCGCGCACGCCAACGGGATCGGCGACAACCTGCTCTGGACGCCCCGGGACGCGGCGAGCAGCCTCGCCCTCGCGGTGACCCTCGCGCCCGTCGCGGGGTTGCTGCTGCTGCGGCGTACGGCCTGGTGGCGGTCCGCTCCCGCCCGGCACTGATCCGGCTCCCGCCCGACCGTCGGCCGCTCGAAGGGCCGCCACCTGTCGCGGTGATGCGGGTCGGGAACCGGTCTCCCGGGCCCGGCGGGCGGGCGCGCGCGAAGCTGCGCAGCGAGGCATCAGCCGGTATGGTCCGGGCCTATGGGACGGGAGACGGTCGATCCGGATGAGGTCCGCCAGGAGTTCGACCGCTTCTCCCTCCGCAGCCGCCTCCTCGCCCCCGCCCCCGCCGGACGCGCATTCGCCGTGTTCACTGGCTCACTGACCGACTGGTGGGTGCGCGAGTACACCTGGTCCGGCCCGGACGCCCTGGCCGAGCTGGGTGTCGAGCCCCGCCCCGGCGGCATGCTCTACGAGATCGGGCCGTACGGCTTCCGCAGCGACTGGGGCCGCGTGCTCACCTGGGACCCGCCCCGCCGGTTGGTGTTCACCTGGCAGATCGGGCCGGACCGGGTGCCGGTTCCCGACCCGGCGCGGGCCAGCGAGGTCGAGGTGCTCTTCCTGGCCGAGGGCCCGGACCGGACCCGGGTGGAGGTCGAGCACCGCAACTTCGACCGGCACGGTGCGGCCGCCGAGGGCTACCGCGAGGCGCTCACCGCCGGCTGGCACGAGCTGCTGCACCGCTACCTGGTCACGGTCGCCCGCAGCGCGGACTGACCGGCGGGGACCCGGCGGACCCGCGCCGTCACGGTGCGATGCCGCGGGTCGCGGCGGGTGCGGTCACGCCCGCACCACCCAGGTCGGCCCGGCGCCCCGCCTCGACCCCGGAGCCGAAGCCGGTGCCGGCGAGCCGGCGGGCCGGTGCGGTGCGCAGCCGCGGGTAGACCTCCGCGAGTCGCCGCTGAACCCGGTCCGAGCGGTCGGCCAGCACCAGCGCCATCGAGGGTGCGCCGGACCCGGCCACCGCGCCGGCCTCGGCCGCCCGCAACCGGTCCGCGACCACGTGGGCGAAGCCGGCCAGCCAGGTCCGCCGGAACGCGGCCGGATGCTCCCCGGCCGGCACGGCGGTGCCCGCCAGCCCGTGCGCGGCCTGCACCAGCAGCGAGGTGAAGAGCAGCTCGACCCGCTCCAGGTCGCTGGCGAAGCCGAAGAGATGCATCGCGAAACCGGTGCCCTGCCGGCGTCGTACGCAGCGGCAGCGCAGCGGGTCGGCGACGGCGGCGAGCAGGCCGGCCTTGTCCCGGGCGTACGGGGCGACCACCTCGACCACCCGGTCGCCGACCGGATCGGTGGCCGGTTCCCGGGCGGCGAGCAGCGCCCGGTCGACGCCGTAGCGGGCGATCAGCTCGGTCGCCTTGGCCATGAACGCCGCCGACTCGGCGGGCGTGCAGGCCGGGTCCTCGGCCTGGGCGAGCAGCTTGCGGACCTTGCTGAGCATCGCCTCGGACATGCACCAGAGCTACCACAGCCGTGCGGCCCCGGACGGGACAGGGCGGACACCGCCGGCGCGTCTGGCGCCGTGCCGCGACCGCGGGCGGTCGCCTGTGGACAGCCGGGCCGGGTCCGCTCAGCCCGCCCGGCTGCGCAGTGTGGCCACCGTCGACCCGGCGAGGGTGAGCAGGCAGTCCGGCAGCAACCCGTCGGCCATGGCCGCGCCGAAGAGCGCCTCGCCGGTGTCGGCGTCGTCGTTGGCGTACGCGCTGACGAAACGGGCCACCCAGCGGGTGTCGTAGCCGGCCTGGTCGATCCCGGGGAAGTCGAGGGCGGCGCCGCCGGCCGGGGCGACGTCGCCAACCATGGCGGCGGCCAGGTACCACGCCACCCCGTACGCGCCGGCCAGCCCGGAGCGGTCCACCACCGCGTCGAAGGTGCCCACCACCGCGTCGCCGTCTCCGGCCAGGGCCGAGCGGAGCACGGCGGTCGCGTCGTCCAGCGTCTGCTGTGCTTCGTCGGTCACTCGCCGAACAGTAGAACCGGGGGTCAAGCGGTGACCCCGGAACGGCCCAGCCATCACGCTGAGTGATACCCGCAGTCGGGCTACCGACGGAGCGCCCTCCACAGTCCCACGGCCCGCGTCGGCACGCTAAGGTGCGCAGCGGACCTTCGCCGGAGGAAGGACGACCATGCTCGTATCACGCGCGTCGCGCGGGGCCATGTCCGTGGCCTGCGCGGCGCTCCTGCTCGCCACCAGCGCCTGCGGGAGCGACAAGACCGAAGAGGCGGCCACCACCCAGGTGCGCCTCTACGGCACCGACGGCAACATGCAAAACTCGTACGTCGATGAACTCAAGGACCGTGGGGACCTCGTCAACGGCATGAAGGGCACCATCCCGCTCACGCCGCTGCCCGAGACCTTCAAGGATCGGCTACGCACGGTAGACCCGAGTCTGAAGGACTACCTCTACTCGGCCGAGACGTACGACGCCGTCGTGATCAGCGCGCTGGCCGCCCAGCTCGCCGGCACCACCGACCCGGGCGAGATCGCCAAGCAGATCGTCGGGGTGACCACCAACGGGCAGCGTTGCGAGGATCCGGCGACCTGTCTCCAGCTCGCCCGGTCGGGCCAGGACATCGAGTACCGGGGGGTGTCGCTGAACCGGGCCGGGTTCACCGACGCCGGCGAGCCGTCCACCGCCAGCTACGCCACCCTGCACTTCGACGACGAGAAGATCGACGACGGCAAGACCGAGTTCGTCGGCGCCGGCGACGAGTCGGCGGCGAGCACCAAGACGCCGCCACGGGGCAAGAAGCAGCGCGGCACCAAGCCGGGCAAGGACGCCGGTGCCCCGCTGGTCCTCGGCGGCCTGCTGCCGAAGACCGGTGACCTGGCGCTGGCGTACCCGCCGATGGCGGCCGGCGCGGCGCTGGCGGTCAAGGAGATCAACGCCGACGGCGGCGTGCTCGGTGAGCCGATGGTCTGGATCGACGGCGACGACGGCACCAACCCGGAGGTCGCGAAGGCGACCGTCGCCTCGCACGTCAGCCAGGGCGTGCACGTCATCATCGGTGCCGCCGCGTCCGGCATCTCCCGGGCCGTGCTGCCCGACGTGGTGGCCGCCGGCCGGGTGCTCTTCTCCCCGTCCAACACCGACGCCGGGCTGAGCAAGATCGACGACCACGGCCTCTACTTCCGGACCGCCCCGCCGGACAGCCTGCAGGGGCGGGCGCTCGCCGACGTGATCCTGCGGGACGGCCCGCACAAGATCGCCATCGTCGCCCGCAAGGACTCCTACGGCGAGGGCCTCCAGGAGAACGTCCGCGCCGAACTGGAGCGGGCCGGCATGGGCGCGGACCGGGTCAAGCTGCTCACGTACGAGCCGCCGGCCGACGCCAAGGCGCCGCCGGTCGACTTCAGCGACGGCGCCCGGCAGATCAAGGAGTTCGGGGCGGACGCCGTACTGGTGATCGGCTTCGGTGAGTCGGCGCACGTGATCACCGCACTGGCCGACGCCGGGGTGCAGATCCGGCACTGACCGGAACGACGACGAGGGCCGCACCGGGCGAACCGGCGCGGCCCTCGTGCTGTCCGTACGGTCAGCGGGACCGGCGCCGCTCCAGGAACTCGGTCATCCGCCGGTGCTTCTCCTCGTCCTCGAAGAGCACCGCCTGGCCGAGCAGGTCGAGCTGCGGGTGGGCGGCCGCCGGGGCGTCCACGGCCAGCTTGGTCAGCCGCACCGCCAGCGCCGAGCCCTTCGCGATCTCGTCGAGCAGGGTGTGCACGGTGGGCAGCAGCTCCGCGGGCTCACCCACCACCCGGTTCACCAGCCCGATCCGCAGCGCCTCCTCGGCGTCCACCCGCCGGCCGGTGAAGAGCAGTTCCTTGGCCCGGGCCTCGCCGACGAGCGCCGGCAGGCGGTGGGTCGCGCCCGCACCGGCCAGGATGCCCAACCGCACCTCGGGCTGGCCGAACACCGCACGCGCCGTGCACACCCGCAGATCGCAGGCGTACGCCAGCTCGGCGCCGCCGCCCAGCGCGGGGCCGTCCACGGCCGCCACGGTCGGCATGGGCAGCGCCCGGATCCGGGCGAAGGCGGCCTGGTTGATGGCGGCCAGGGCGTCCAGCCGGCCGCGCTCGCGCAGCTGGCCGATGTCCGCCCCACCGGCGAAGATGCCCTCCGTCCCGCCGGTGAGCAGCAGCAGCCGGGGCCGCGCTTCCAGCTCCGCGCAGACCGCGTGCAGCTCGGCGATCAGGTCCGCGTCGATGGCGTTGCGCTTCTCCGGCCGGTCCAGGGTGACCACCAGCCGGTCCGGCAGCTCCTCGATTCGCAGCCCGCTCACTGTCGGACCCCCTCCTTCCAGGAGTAGAAGCCCTGGCCGGACTTCTTGCCCAGCTTCCCGGCGGCCACCATCTCCACCAGCAGCGGCGGCGGCGCGAACCGGTCCCCGTACGCGGCCTGGAGGGTGCGGGCGATGTCGAGCCGGACGTCCAACCCGACCAGGTCGGTCAGCTCCAGCGGGCCGATCGGGTGCCGGTAGCCGAGCACCATCGCCTTGTCGATGTCGGCGGGGCTGGCCACCCCGTCGGCAACCATCCGGATCGCCTCCAGCCCGAGGGTGACCCCGAGCCGGGAGGTGGCGAAGCCGGGCATGTCGCGTACGACGACGGGGTCCTTGCCCAGCCGCCCGGCGAGCGCGACGGCCGCCTCGGTGGTGCCTGCGGCGGTGGCCGGGCCGACCACGATCTCCAGCAGCGCCATCGCCCAGACCGGGTTGAAGAAGTGCAGCCCGAGGAAGTCCGCCGGCCGGTCCAGCCCGTCGGCCAGCTCGGCGATCGGGATGCTGGAGGTGTTGCTGCCGAGCAGGGCGGGACGCCGCGCCTCGGCCTGCCGGAGCACCGACCGCTTGAGGTCCAGCCGCTCGGGGACCGCCTCGACGATCACGTCCGGGCCCTCGGCGACCTCGGCGAGGCCGGACCGCAGGGTGACCCGCTCCCGGTTCGCCGTCGCCTCCCCGGCGGTCAGCTTGCCGCGCTGGACCCCGCGCTCCCACAGCTCGCCGAGGCGCCGTACGGCGGCGACGCCGCGTTCGGCGTCCACCTCGACCAGCTCGACCGCGTAGCCGGCGCCGGCCGCCACGTACGCGATGCCGAGGCCCATCGTGCCGGCCCCGACGACCACAAAACGACCACTCATGACGTCCCCTCGCCGCGCGCGGCGACGCGCGGGGTCTCCGCCGCGCCGGGCCGCCCGCTCCGCTCGTTCATGGGTGCGACCCTATGCAGGGCCGGTCCGGGCGGCATGCGTGGGGGCGTGCCGGATCGGGTACAGACGGCCTCCAACGCCGAGGGAAGGACCGAGATGAGCCAGGCACCGGAGAGCACGGAGAGCACCGAGACCGTGGAGACCCGCGGCGACGAGCGGGTCGACCTGCTGCGCGCGGACACCAACAACGACGGCAAGACCGACGTGTGGGTGGTGGACACCGACGGCGACGGGAAGGCCGACCTCTTCCAGTTCGACACCGACGGTGACGGCAAGGTGGACATCACCATGGTCGACATCGACGAGGACGGCACCCCGGACGAGGTGGTGGACGGCGACGGCGGCCTGCCGCCGGAGCAGACCACCCCGACCGTCTGAAGGGAAGGGCCCCCTGTCAACGCCCGTGGTGGAGCAGGGGGCCCCTCATGGCCAGAGGTCACCCGGCGAGCTTCAGCGTGGCCAGGTAGTACGGCCGGTCCCGCTCGTCCACGTCGACCAGCCGCCACGGCGAGCCGTGCACCAGTTCGGCGAACTCGTCGACCGAGCACACCAGATAGTCGAACCACTCGGTGCCGAGCATCCGGTAGCGCAGCCGCAGCCGGAGCTGCCCGCCGAGCCGGCCGCGCCGCCGGTTGAGCTCGTGGTAGCCGGTGTGCACCGGGTCGGTGGTGCCGTACGGGTCGGTGCCGTGCGCGATCACCTGCGCGCCGGGCCGGGCCAGCGCGGCGAGGGCGGCCAGGAAGCCGGGGGCCCGCTCCCGCCCTTCGAACAGCCCGAGGTTGTTGCCGAGCAGCAGGAACGTGTCGTACCGCCGGCCGTCGGCGACGTGCTCGTCGACGGTGCCGTGGGCCAGTTCGCGTACGCCCCGCTGCCGGCAGACCCGCAGCGCCCCGGCCGAGGTGTCCAGCCCGGTGACCGGCACGCCCTGCTCCTGCAGGTGCAGCGCGATCCGGCCGGCGCCGACGCCGACGTCGAGCACGTGACCGCGGACCCGGGAGACGGCCCGGTGGTCGTGCGGCTGCCAGAACCCGGGCGGATCGAGGTAGTGGGCGGCGGGAGCGCCGTTCACCAGGCCGTCGTCCCGTTCGATGATCTCGATTACCGGCCGGGGCAGCCGCCCGCCGACCAGTGGCCGGGGCCCGATGCCGGTGGCGACGGCGTAGACGTCGCGGATCATCTCGCCGAACACGTCGCCTATCGTGGGTTCCCCGGTCACGGCGATCACGCTATCCGGACTCGGTCGGGCTGTCGCGGCCGTATCCTGGGCGGCGTGACCGACCTGGACCGCCTGTCGGCGGAGAAGTACGTGCTGCTGACGACCTTCCGGAAAGATGGTCGGGCGGTGCCGACGCCGGTCTGGGCGGTGCGGGACGGCGACGCGCTGGCGGTCTGGACCGTGTCGGACTCCGGCAAGGTCAAGCGGATCCGGCGGGACGGCCGGGTGACGGTGGCCCCGTGCGACGTACGCGGGCGGGCGCACGGTCCGGCGGCGACGGGGCACGCCTCGATCGTCGGTCCGGAGTCCACCCGGCGGATCCGTGGCCTGTTGAAGCAGAAGTACCGGCTGATCGGGCGGCTGAGCCTGTTGGGCAGCCGGCTGCGGCGGGGTGAGGGCGGCACCGTCGGGCTGCGGATCGTGCTGGACGGCTAGGCTCCGGGCCCCGGACACGACGAAGGGCGGCGGATCGTCGCTCTCGCGTACGTCCGGCCGCCCCTGATCGGAACGCCTGGAAAACGTCCGGGTCCTCAGTCTCCCTGACGCTGCTGGGGGATCTGCCCCTGCAGCAGGGCGCGGACTTCCGATTCACGGTATCGGCGGTGGCCGCCCAGGGTCCGGATGGCGCTGAGCTTGCCAGCCTTGGCCCACCGGGTCACCGTCTTCGGGTCGACACGGAACATCGACGCGACCTCGGCCGGCGTGAGTAGCGGCTCTGGTTCGTGCGTTCGCGATGCCATCGGGGTCACTCCTCCACATGTATAGACATCGGCCGGGGTCCCGCCGGCCGACGCGTCTCCCATGGTCCGGCTAGTCCCCGATGTCCGACATGGGCCGAACGGCTGAAGGTCCCTAGACGGACGGATGAACCATGCCCGATTTTTACGACTTTTATGCCGCAGAAACTACCATATTCGGACTCATGATCACGGTTCGTGATGCGTCAACTACGAGACACTCTCGCATCGCGAGGCGTCAGCCGGGGCAATTCGGGCCCCCGGCGGCGGCCCGGCCGGCCAGCTAGTTGCAGCGCTCCAGCAGCTGCACCGCCCGCCACCTGGCGACCAGCTTGTCGTAGGCCGCCGAGGCCTCCTCGGCCTCACCCCGGGACAGTCCGGCCAGGCCGGCGGCGACCAGCTCGGTCGAGTCGTCGGCCGCCAGGGTCTCGTCCGGCAGCAGCTGCACCAGGCCGCCGTAGTCCAGCTCCACCACCGAACGGGGGTGGAACTCCTCCAGCCAGCGGGCGGCCTCCTCGACCGCCTCGGTGATCGGCGCATCCCCGACCGACTTGCGCAGCACCGACAGCGCCCGGGACGAGCGACGCCGCGCCCTGGAGATCTCGGTGCGGTAGCGCAGCGCCCGCCGGGCCGGATCGGTGACCAGGTGCCGCTCCTGCGCTTCGAAGAGCACGAACCACCGCAGCGGCACGCCCCACGTGGCGATCTGCTCGTGCACCCGGGGCACCCCGTGCTCCAGCACCCGCGCGCCGCTGCGCCAGTCCTCCACCACCGCCTTGGCCTGACCGGCCAGGATCGGCGGGACGAACGCGTCGGCCAACACCGAGGGCACCCCGTCGCGGGCGCTGAGCGCCGCCTCAGCCACCCGGACCCGCAGGTTCCACGGGCAGACCAGCAGGGTGTCGTCGGTCTCCAGGACGTACGCCTCGTCGGGCAGGTCGGGCAGCCGGGTCCAGCCCGCGCCGAGCGCCTCGATCACCGCGGTCCGCTGCCGCACCGGGCCCTCCAGCGGGGCGATCGCCCGGCCCTCGTTGACGTACCGGCGCCAGAACGACTGGCGTTCCCGATCGAAGGCGGTCAGCGGCTCGTACACGCGCAGGTAAGAAGCGAAGAGCGACGGCACGGCGCGATCCTCCCACGAGACGGGACCCGCACGCCGCCGCCGCAACCCGGTGGCGTGACGTGCGCGACAGTACGGCTTCGGCCGATATTAGGCTCAGCAGCACCGGCAGCATCCCGCCGGCGTGCCACGAGGTCCGCGCCCCACAAGGGCGCACACCGACACAGGAGTCAGCCATGGGCGTTTTCGCCAGCACCGAAGACCCGGGATCCACGGGTCACGAACAGGTCGTGTTCTGCCAGGACAAGCAGTCCGGCCTGAAGGCGATCATCGGGATCTACTCGACCGCGCTGGGCCCCGCGCTCGGCGGTACCCGGTTCTACCCGTACGCCAGCGAGGAGGAGGCCCTCGCCGACGTGCTCGACCTCTCCCGGGGCATGGCGTACAAGAACGCGCTGGCCGGCCTCGACCTCGGCGGCGGCAAGGCGGTCATCTGGGGTGACCCCGAGCAGGTCAAGAGCGAGGCGCTGCTGCGCGCGTACGGCCGCTTCGTGGAGTCCCTGGCCGGGCGCTACTACACCGCCTGCGACGTCGGCACCTACGTGGCCGACATGGACGTGATCGCCCGGGAGACGAAGTACGTCACCGGCCGCAGCGTGGAGCACGGCGGCGCCGGCGACTCCTCGATCCTGACCGCCTGGGGCGTCTTCCAGGGCATGCGGGCCGCGGCCGAGCACGTCTGGGGCGGCCCGACGCTCGCCGGCCGGCGGGTCGGCGTGGCCGGCCTGGGCAAGGTCGGCAAGTACCTGACCGCCCACCTGCTCGAGGACGGCGCGGAGGTGGTGGCGACCGACGTCAACCCGAAGGCCCTGGAGTGGGTGCGCGCCACCCACCCGCAGGTCGGCCTGGTGGACGACACCGCCGCCCTGGTCGCCTCCGACATCGACGTGTACGCCCCCTGCGCGCTGGGCGGCGCCCTCAACGACGACACGGTGCCGGCGCTGCGGGCCAAGGTGGTCGCCGGCGCGGCGAACAACCAGCTCGCCCACCCGGGCATCGAGAAGGTCCTCGCCGACCGGGGCATCCTCTACGCCCCGGACTACGTGGTGAATGCCGGCGGCGTGATCCAGGTCGCCGACGAGATCGAGGGCTTCAACTTCGAGCGGGCGAAGCTGCGGGCCACCCGCATCTACGACACCACCCGGGAGATCCTCCGCCTCGCCGACGACGAGGGGGTCCCGCCCGCGGTGGCCGCGGACCGGCTTGCCGAGCGACGGATGGCCGAGGTCGGCCGGCTGCGGACGATCCGCCTGCGCTGAACGTCACTCCGGGGGCGGGCATCTGCTCCGCCCCCGGGCCGCGCGACCTCCCGTCCCAGCGTTAAGCTGAAGAAAGGGGCGCTTCGTGCCGGTTTGCCGGCTGTCACGGCCAAGCCCGGCCCTCGGTCCTTACCGGGTACAATTTGTGACGGCCGGATAACTGCGACGCGCAGGGCCGGCTGACGGTAACCCGAGGTGCCGAACGGTGGCATCCCCATGTACCGTAAGAGCCACGAGAGATGCCTGACGTCATCGGGGCCCGCCTTCGGGCTGCCCCGCATTCTGTGCGAGGGGGTCGAGCCATGGGGCGCGGCCGTGCTAAGGCCAAGCAGACAAAGGTGGCCCGGGAGTTGAAGTACCACTCCCCGAACACCGACCTCGCCGCCTTGCAGCGAGAACTCGGCGGCAGCGGCGGCAAGTCGGACCACGACTTCGACGACGACTACAAAGAGTATGTCGACGACGATGACGAGGACCACGCGGACGACGACCCGGACACCTGGGCCCGTCCGACCCGCTGACCTCCGGTCACATCTGAGCACGCGGTAAGCCCCGCGTGCTCACGTATGTGCCCTGCGGGAGCTGGCGTATCGACCGACCGTCAGGGACCTGCCGCGCCGAGTCTCCTCGGTGTGGCGGCAGGTCCCTGATCTCGGTCCGGTGCCGTCAGCGCGGCCGGTTGTTCCAGTTGTAGAACGTCGGGATGTTCTCGAAGTGGTTCCAGGCGCAGACCGCGCTGGCCCCGTCGCCGCCCGACACCTCCGCCCGCAGCAGCCGCGCCGCCTCCGCCTCGTGGAGCAGTGCGGTCACCCCCGCAGCGGCTTCCCGCACCCGGTCGGCGACCAGATCCGGGGCGGCTTCCCCGACGCGCTCAGGCTGCCGGTGACTCGTGGTCTCGGGCATGCTCCAGAACTCCCTCCAGTAGGCGGATCTTGCTGTTGCGGCAGTGCTCGGTCTCCGTACCGTCGAAACGCCCCAGCTCGAAGTAGCGGTTGGCCGCATGGCCACCGCCGCAGAACCCGAAGTAGGGGCAGGACGACCGACACGCCTCGACACCGGCGAGGAACTCGCCCACCCAGGGCGTACGCCCGGCACCGGCCAGGATCTCGGCCAGCGGGGCAGCCAGCACGTTGCCGCTGCTGAAGTCGCCGCCGTACCGAGGGTCGCTGAAGCCGGCCAGCTCCGGGGAGAGCACCACCACCGAGCCGTCGTGGGCGACGGTGGGGATCGGATCAAGCCGGCGGGGCAGCAGCTCGTCCGCCGTGCCGTCCAGGACCGCCCCGGCGTACCGCAGCGACCACTCCACCTCGCGCAGGTGGATCCGGGGATCCCGGCGCCAGGCGGCCACCAGCTCCGCCCAGAAGCCGGTCACCGCGGCGGGGTCCCGGGCGTTGGTCCGGGTGTTGACCCCCTCGGTCTCCTCGATGTTGATACCGAGCACGTCGCAGCCGAGGTCGAGGAAGTAGTCGTACAGCTCGGTGGCGAGACCCGGCGCCGGCCGGGAGACCACCGCCAGGGCCGAGAAGGGCAGCCCGTGCCGGCGCAGCGCGGCCACCCCGGCCAGGATCCGGTCGTACGCCGGCCGCCCGCCCCGGGTGACCCGCTCCGTGTTGCGCTCCCGCGGCCCGTCCACGCTCACGCTGACCCGGATGCCGTGCTCCGCGAAGAACGCGCACCAGGCGTCGTCGATCAGCGTGGCGTTGGTCTGGACGTGGTGCTCCACCTCCGGCCCGAACGGGGCCAGCAGGGCGGCCAGGTGCTCGCGGCCGGCCGCCAGGGGCTCCCCGCCGTGCCAGACCACCGAGAAGCGACCAGCGGCCGCCCACGGGTTCACCGCCGCCGCCACCGCCTCGGCGACCTCGACCGGCATCCGCCGGTCCACCGCCCGCATGGGAAGGTAGCAGTAGACGCAGTCCAGGTTGCAGAGCGTGGTCGGCTGCATCACCACGTACGAGGGGACCGCGGCGATCCCGTGCATCCCCGGATGCGTACGAGCAGCCATCAACCCTCCCCCGCCTAGCCTGGACCTTCAGGCTAGGCGGCGGTGACCACTCGGGTGAACCCCCGATCAGGTGGCCGGATGATCAGCAGAGCGTGATCAACCGCGGGTGTGCTGACCGATCATCTGCACGTTGCCGGAGCCCTCGATGATCTCGCCGGCCTGCCAGGCATCGACGCCACGACCGGTCAGGGTGGCGAGCGCGCGATCGGCGTCCTCGGCGGAGACGATGGCGAACATGCCGACGCCCATGTTGAACGTCGCCTCCATCTCCGGGTCCTCGATCCGGCCCTTGGACTGGATCAGGTCGAAGACCGGCTGCGGCTTCCAGGTCGACCGGTTCACCACCGCGTCGACGTGCTCGGGCAGGATCCGGACCAGGTTGCCCGGGATGCCACCGCCGGTGACGTGGGCCAGCGCCCGCACGTCCGCCTCGGCGATCAGCTTGAGGCAGTCCTGCGCGTAAATCTTGGTGGGGGTGAGCAGCTCCTCGCCGAGGGTCCGCTGCCGGCCGAAGTCCTCGATCACCACGTCCAGCCGCATCCGGGCGACGCCCAGCAGCACGTGCCGGACCAGCGAGTAGCCGTTGGAGTGCAGGCCGGAGGAGCGCATCGCGATCACGACGTCGCCCACCTCCACCCGCTCCGGGCTGAGGATCTCGCTCTCCTCCACCACGCCGACGCCGGTGGCGGAGATGTCGTACTCGTCGGGGCGCAGCACGCCGGGGTGCTCCGCGGTCTCGCCGCCGAGCAGGGCGCAGCCCGCGTACCGGCAGCCGTCGGCGATGCCCGCGCCGATCTCGGCGACCTTGTCCGGGACGACCTCGCCGGTGGCGATGTAGTCGAGCAGGAAGAGCGGCTCGGCACCGCAGGCGACCAGGTCGTCGACGACCATCGCGACCAGGTCGATGCCGACCGTGTCGTGGATGTTGAGCTGCTGGGCGATCACCAGCTTGGTGCCGACACCGTCGGTCGACGAGGCCAGGATCGGGTTCTTGTACTTGTTGGTGTCCAGCCGGAACAGGCCGGCGAAGCCGCCCAGGTCACCCATGACCTCCGGGCGCCGGGTCTGCTTGACCTTGGACTTCAGCAGCTCGACCGCGCGGTCGCCCGCCTCGATCGACACCCCGGCGTCGGCGTACGAGACCGAGCGTTTGCGCGTCGTGCGGCTGGTGCCGGCCGTCCAGGGCTGGCGGTCGCCGCCGGCGCCCGTCGGGCTGGTTCCTGCGCCGCTGCGCTCGGACACGTGCGTCACGGTTCTCCCCTTTGTGGTTCCCGCGGGCTGCGCTTGCGGGCGGCCCGCGTCGGGCGGTGCTATGGGCGGTTGGTCACGCCGCCCGGAGTGGCGACGAGAGACGAGGCGGTGGCGCCGGTGGGCTGAGCCGCGTCGGCGACGACCCGGCGGCCCACTGCTTCGAGCACGTGCTTACCGATCAGGTTCCCGGCCGGCAGTTCGATCGGGTATTCCCCATCGAAGCACGCCCGGCAGAGCCGGGTCTTCGGCTGCTCGGTCGCGGCGATGAGTCCGGGAAGCGATACGTAACCCAGCGTGTCGGCGCCGATCGACCGCCGGATGCCTTCGTTGTCCAGCCCGTTGGCCAGCAGTTCGGCCCGGGTGGCGAAGTCGATGCCGTAGAAGCAGGGCCAGCTCACCGGTGGCGAGGAGATCCGGACGTGCACCTCCAGCGCACCGGCCTCGCGCAGCATCCGCACGATGGCCCGCTGGGTGTTGCCCCGGACGATCGAGTCGTCCACCACCACCAGGCGCTTGCCCCGGACGTTCTGCCGCAGCGGGTTGAGCTTGAGTCGGATGCCGAGCTGGCGCAGGGTCTGCGACGGCTGGATGAAGGTGCGCCCGACGTACGGGTTCTTCATCAGGCCCTGGCCGTAGGTGATGCCGGACTCCTCGGCGTAGCCGATCGCCGCCGGGGTGCCCGACTCGGGCACCGGGATCACCAGATCGGCCTCGACCGGGTGCTCGCGGGCGAGCTGGCGCCCGATCTGCACCCGGGCCGCGTGCACGTTCCGTCCGGCGATGGTGGCGTCCGGGCGGGCGATGTACACGTACTCGAAGAGGCAGCCCTTCGGCTCCGGCGCGGCGAACCGGGTGGAGCGCAGCCCGTCCTCGTCGATGGCGATCAGCTCGCCGGGCTCGACCTCGCGGACCACGCTCGCGCCGACGATGTCCAGCGCGGCGGTCTCGCTGGCGACCACCCAGCCACGTTCCAGGCGGCCGAGCACCAGCGGGCGGACGCCGTGCGGGTCGCGCGCCGCGTAGAGGGTCGACTCGTCCATGAAGACGAAGCTGAACGCGCCGCGCAACCGGGGCAGCACCTCCAGCGCGGCGGCCTCGACCGAGAGGTCCGGCCGGCTGGCCAGCAGCATGGTGACCAGCGAGGTGTCGTTGGTCGAGCCGTCCGGGTCGATCCCCCGCTCGGCCACCTCGCGCTGGAGCTCGGCGGTGTTGACCAGGTTGCCGTTGTGGGCCAGCGCGATGGTGGTGCCGGCCGTGGTCGCCCGGATCGTCGGCTGGGCGTTCTCCCAGGTCGAGCCGCCGGTGGTCGAGTAGCGCGCATGCCCGATCGCGACGTGCCCGCGCAGGCTGGCCAGCGTCGGCTCGTCGAAGACCTGGGCGACCAGGCCGAGATCCTTGTAGACCACCACACCCGAGCCGTCACTCACCGCGATGCCCGCGGCCTCCTGGCCGCGGTGCTGGAGGGCGTAGAGCCCGAAGTAGGTGAGGTTGGCGACCTCTTCCCCGGGCGCCCAGACGCCGAAGACGCCACACGCGTCCTGGGGGCCGGGTCGTTGGGGGTCAAGGTCGTGGCTCAGCCGGCCATCGCCTCGGGGCACCTGCCGCTCCCTGTCTGGACTGGCCTGGCGGAGTCGGGGGGTGAAGCTCCGCGTGGTCGGCCGGGACCGTCGTCACCTGACAGTGTACGCGAATCCAAGCCGACACCGACAGTCACGATCCGCCCGCCCAAAGTGATATTGGCTGGCAGTCGGACGCCCAGCTAGAGCGGCAGATGCTCGGAGAGGTCGGCGCGGATCCCGCTGACCCGTACGCGACCCTGGGTGACCGCCTCGGTCCAGCCGAGGCGCCCGGTGGCCAGTTCCAGCCAGGTCGCCGGGTCCGTTTCCACCACGTTCGGCGGTGTTCCTCGGGTGTGTCGCGGCCCCGCCACGCACTGCACCGCACCGTAAGGTGGGACCCGCACCTCCACCGATCGGCCGGGGGCGCGCTCCGCGAGGACGGCCAAGAGAGTACGGACCGCCTCCCGGAACACCGGCCGTTCGGGCGCACGCCCCTCATCCAGCGCCGTCAGAGCTGCCGCAACTGCGGCCGAATTAGTGTGCGGAGAGGACACGACGGGACGATACGACCCGACTGCGCCGCGGTCGAGCCCGGCCCTGGGTAGAGATGATCCGGTCAGACAAGGCATAGTTGCCGACGGCGTATTCGTACCGTGAGTGATCGACCTTCGTGCGGCACCGGGCCGGCGAGGAGATCAGACCCGGAAGGCGGTGGACGTGTCAACACACCGACGTGCCTGGAAGCAGCGGGCCGGTGTGGTCGTGGCGCTGGTGTTCGGCGCGCTGCTCACCGTCCCCGCCACACCCGCCCTGGCCGCGGACGCCACGGTCAGCCCCAACTCGGTCACGGTCAACGCCGGCAGCGATGCCACGGTGAGTGTCACCGTCCGGCCTGATGTGAACGACAAGAGCGGGGAGATCACCCTGACCGGCCTGCCCTCCGGGGTCAGCTGCGCCAGTGGTTGCGGCAACTTCCAGTTCAACGGGCCGCCCGGGTCACAGAAGACCGTCCTGCTGACGCTGAAGGCGAACGACAACGCGGGCGACGCCACCGCCAACGTGACCGTGCGGGTGGTCCCGGACAGCTCCGATCCCGCCACGCCGTCGTTCTCGCTCACCGTGAAGGCCAAGGCGCCGCCCCAGCCGGAGACCGTCAAGTCGGTCTCCGGGAAGGCGGTCATCGCGGCGAACGGCGACCCGCTGCCGGGCGTCGTGGTGATGCTCCGGGACAGCCAGGGCAAGCAGCGCCAGACCACCACCGACAGCAGCGGCAACTTCCGGTTCAGCGGCTCGACGTCGGACCCGATCGCGCCGGGCCGGCTGGACCTGGGTGCCAACAAGGACGGCACCATCGGCACCAAGTCGATCGACGCCCAGGCCGGTCAGTCGATCACCGGCCTGCGGATCGGCGTGCCGATCGAGGTCAAGGCCAGCCCGAGCCCCACCCCGTCGGAGAGCGACGACGCCCTGCCCACCGACGAGGCGACGGACGAGGCGACCGACGAGCCGGCCAGCGAGGCACCCGTCGTCCAGCAGCAGCCCGCCGCCAACGAGGACTCGGGCGGCTTCGGCTCGTGGCTGCTGATCCTGCTCGGCGGCCTGTTCGTGGCCGTGGGCGTCGGCACCATCGTCCTGCTCTACATGCGCCGCAAGAACGAGGGCGACGACGTCGACGGGGACGGCCCGACCGGGGCCGCCGCCGCGGCGGGCGCGATGCCGGCCGCCCGCGGCGGCTACCGGGGCGCCGACGACCACACCCGGGTGGTCAACGGGATGGGCGCCGGGGCGGCGCCGACGATGGTCGGCGGCGGCGGCTCGCTCAGCGACGCGCCGACGATGATGCACCGCCCGGTCGTGGACGACGTTCCGCCGGACCCGTACGGCGCGCCGCCGGCGTCCGCGTACGGCGGCGGGCAGGGCGGCTGGGCCGGCAACGGCTACGGCGACGAGCCCGGCCCGGGTGGCTACGGCAACGCCCCCTCCTCCGGCGGCGGCTACGGCAACGCCCCGCAGTCCGGTGGCGGCTACGGCGCCGC
>NZ_JBJZOG010000030.1:0-68629 GCF_047200535.1 Micromonospora mangrovicola
CCCCCCCCCCCCCCCCCCCCCGGGCCCCGGTCAGGGCAGCAGGTCGCGCACCACCGCGTCGGCCAGCAGCCGGCCGCGCAGGGTGAGCACCGCCCGGCCGGCCGCGTACGCGTCGGCGGCCAGCAGGCCGTCGGCCCGGGCGCGGTCGGCCGCCGCCCGCCCGGCCTCGTCCAGCACGTCCAGGGGCAGGCCGGAGGCGAGCCGCAGCCGCAGCATCACGTCCTCCATGTGCGCCTCCGCCGGGGTGAGCACCTCCCGGGCCAGCCCGGGTGACTCCCCCGCCGCCAAGCGCTGCGCGTACGTGCTGGGGTGCTTGACGTTCCACCAGCGCACCCCGCCGACGTGGCTGTGCGCCCCGGGGCCGAGCCCCCACCAGTCGGCACCGGTCCAGTAGAGCAGGTTGTGCCGGCACCGGGCCGCCTCGGAGCGGGCCCAGTTGGAGACCTCGTACCAGGAGAAGCCGGCCGCGTCGAGGGCGGCCTCCGCGGCCAGGTAGCGGTCCGCCGCCACGTCGTCCGAGGGGTACGGCAGCTCACCCCGGCGCATCCGCCCGGCCAGCCGGGTGCCGTCCTCGACGATCAGGGCGTACGCGCTGACGTGATCCACCCCCGCCTCGACCACCCGGTCCAGGGAGGCGGCGAAGTCCTCCGCGCTCTCCCCCGGGGTGCCGTAGATCAGGTCCAGGTTCACGTGGTCGAAGCCGGCGTCCCGCGCCTCCAGGGCGGCGGCGGTGGCCCGCCCGGCGCTGTGCCGCCGGTCCAGGACCGCCAGCACCCCGGGCGCGGCGGACTGCATGCCCAGCGAGATCCGGGTGTACCCGGCCGCCCGCAGGGCCTTCAACGACTCGGGCGTGACCGACTCCGGGTTGGCCTCGGTGGTCACCTCGACGTCGGCGGCCAGTCCCCAGGTGCGGTCGATGCCGTCTAGGATCCGGGCCAGGTCGTCGGCGGGCAGCAGGGTCGGGGTGCCGCCGCCCACGAAGACGGTGTCCACCCGCGGCGGCGGGGTGTCCCCCAGTACCCGACCGGCGAGGGCCAGCTCGGCCAGCACGGTGTCGGCGTACGTCTCCCGGCTGGCCCCGCCGCCCAGCTCGGCGGCGGTGTACGTGTTGAAGTCGCAGTAGCCGCAGCGGCTGGCGCAGAACGGGACGTGCACGTACACCCCGAAACCGCGCGCACCGACGTCGCGGCGGGCGGTGGCGGGCAGCGATCCGTCGCGCGGGACGGTTTCGCCTTCTGGAAGAGCGCCGGGCATGGCCACTAGTGTGCCCGGCATGACCTCTCCGGACGCTCTCGTGCGGGTCGCCACGGCCCGTGGGGTGACCACCCTCACCCTGGACAGCCCGCACAACCGCAACGCGCTCTCCACCCCGCTGATGACCGAGCTGCTGGCCGGGCTGGCCGCGGCGGTCGCCGACGACGCGGTCCGGGCGATCGTGCTGGACCACACCGGCCCGGTCTTCTGTTCCGGGGCGGACCTGAAGGAGACCGCTGCCGCGTACGCCAGCGGGACGGTGCCCGCCGGGATGCTCGGCGATGTGCTGGTCGCGGTCCGGGAGTGCCCGAAGCCGGTGCTGGCGAAGGTGGCCGGGCCGGCCCGGGCCGGCGGCCTGGGTCTGATCGCGGCGGCCGACCTGGCGGTCTGCGCCCAGGAGGCGACGTTCGCCTTCACGGAGGTCCGGATCGGGGTGATCCCGGCGGTGATCTCGGCGACCGTGCTGCCCCGGCTGCACCCGCGGGCCGCCGCCGAGCTGTACCTGACCGGCGACACCTTCGACGGCCGGCGGGCCGCCGAGATCGGCCTGGTCACCGCGGCGGTGCCGGCGGACGGGCTGGACGCCGCCGTGGACCGCTACTGCGCCTCGCTCGTGAAGGGCGCGCCGACGGCCCTCACCGGGACGAAGGAGCTGCTGCGCCGGCCGGCCGCCACCGACCTGCGCGCGGAGATCGCCGAGTTGGCCGCCCTGTCCACCGGGTACTTCCTCTCCGAGGAGGGCCGGGAGGGCGTCCTCGCGTTCCGCGAGAAGCGACCGGCCCGCTGGGTGCCGGCCCCCGAGGGCGGGGTGGCGGAGAGCGCGGGCTAGCAGCGCCGGGCCTGCGGGCCGTGGCGGGGCGGTGACGGAGCGGGAGGCAGCCGGTCGGACGACCCGATCCGCCCATCCGGACACGTACGCTTGCAGACTGTCGGGACAGGAGGTGCGGGTGCGAACCAGGGCGGCAATCGTGGCGGCCGGTGTTGCAGTGTGTGTGCTGGCGCTGCTCGGCGTGTGGTTCGTCGCCAAGCAGTTCGGGAACCAGCTCCGGCTTCCGATGGCGAGCCGCACCTGCACCGTCCAGGCCGACGGGCGGGTCGTGCTCGGCGCCGACCAGATGGCCAACGCGGCCACCATCGCGGCCATCGGCATGCAGCGGCGGATGCCCGAGCGGGCCGTGGTCGTGGCGCTGGCGACCGCCTACCAGGAGTCGCACCTGCGCAACATCGCGCACGGTGACCGGGATTCGCTGGGCCTGTTCCAGCAGCGCCCGAGCCAGGGCTGGGGCACGCCGGAGCAGATCCGCGACCCGCGCTACGCGGCCGACAAGTTCTACTCCTCGCTGCGCAAGGTCAAGGGCTGGGAGAAGATGCGAATCACCGAGGCCGCCCAGCGGGTGCAGCGCTCGGCCTATCCCGAGGCGTACCAGAAGTGGGCGGACGAGTCGGAGGTCCTCACCCGCGCGCTGCTCGGTGACGCGACCGGCGCGGTGGCCTGCACGGTCGGGCCGACGCCGACGATGCGCGGGCCGGCCGCCGCGACCGCGCTGGTGCGGAACCTGGCCCTGGACTGGGGCCTGCCCGGCCTGACCGCGCCGACCGACCTGACCGACTTCACGGTCCCGGCGACGGACACCCGCGACGGCTGGCGGTACGCCCACTGGCTGGTCTCGCACGCCGACGACCACGGCGTGAAGCGGGTCCGCTTCGGCGACCTGGAGTGGACCGCCGAGCACGGCACCTGGGACAGGGTGAAGAACGACGGCGCACCGACCCAGGTGCTCGCGGAGGTCTTCGCCGCGACCTGACCCGGCGGCAGCCGGCCCGCGGACGGCCACGGGCCGGCGTCGAGGACCGCGCGGGCCGCTCAGGCGGGGGCGACGCCGAGGCGACGGCGGGCCTTCTCCCGGATCGGCTCGGGCAGCTCCGGGACGTCGAGCAGCGCGGGCAGCAGCCCGGGCTCCAGCGTGGTGGCCCGGAACACCTGACCGATGGTGACCCCGTGCGCCGGGCGGTCCACCACCTCGACCGGGTCGCCCGCGCCGACCTCACCCTCCCGCAGTACCCGCAGGTACGCCCCGGGCGCCGCCCGCACGGTGAACCGCCGGATCAGGTCGGGCACGCCCCAGAACCCGGCGAACGTGGTGCACGGGGTGCGCGGCTTGGTCACCTCCAGCAGGGCCCCGCCGACCGCCCAGCGCTCACCGATCACCGCCCCGGTGACGTCCACCGCGTACGTGGTCAGGTTCTCGCCGAAGGCGCCCGGTCCGATCGCCCGGCCCAGCTCGGCGGCCCACCAGCCGGCGTCCTCCTCGGCGTACGTGTAGACGGCCTGGTCGGGCCCGCCGTGGTGGGCCCGTTCGCCGATGAAGTCGCCGGTCAACCCGCCGGACCGGACCACCACCCGGCCGCCGGCCGGCCGCTTGTCGATGCCGCTGCGGCCGCTCGCGTCGCCCGCCCATTCCGCCTCGGTCACCACGCCGAGGTTCACCGCCGCCAACCTGCCCGTCACGACGCCCAGCCTAGTCCTCGCGGCCGGTCGTTCGCATATCCGGAAAGTACTTGCCAATCAGGAAAGTGAGCGATTTACTTTCCAAGTAGGCAAGTACTCGCCTCGCCCTCAAGGAGGACGTCATGTCCGAGCCGACCGTCTCCCCCGCCGCGGCCGCCGACGCGCTCGCCGAGATCCACGCCCGCCGCGACCAGGCGGTGACCGCGAGCCTCGTACCCGCCTGGTACTGGCCGTCCCTCGGCGGGCTGGTGGTGGCCTTCACCGCCGCTGCGGAGACCCACCGACCGTGGGTGGTCGCGGTCGGCTCCATCGGGTACGCGGTGGGCCTGGCCGCACTGATCTCCCGGGTGGTGCTGCGACACCGGGCGCAGGTGCGCCACTCGCTGCTCGGCGCCCGCGGCGCGTTCGGCATCGTCGGCTATGTCCTGGTGCTGGTGGCGCTCGGTCTCGGCGCCGGCTTCGCCGCCCAGGCGGCCGGCCTACGCTGGCCGGCCACCGTCGGCGCCGCGGTCACCGCGCTGGTGATGGCGCTGAGCGGCCCCCGCCTCATGGGGTACCTTTGCGGCGTGATGACCGCCCGGCCGATCGGCGACGGCCGGTGAGCGCGCCCCGGTTCGACGAGCTGATCCACGCGCCCACCCGGCTGTCCCTGGTGAGCCTGCTCGCCGCCACCGACTGGGCCGAGTTCCGCTACCTGCGGGAGCAGTTGGGGCTCTCCGACTCGGCGCTGTCCAAGCAGATCGGCGTCCTGGAGCAGGCCGGCTACGTCGAGGTGCGCAAGAGCTTCGTGGGCAAGCGGCCGCGTACCTCGGTCCGGCTGAGCCGGCGGGGGCGCGGCGCGTTCGACGGGCACGTCGCGGCCCTGCAGGAGATCGTTGCCCAGGCCGGGTCGAGCGTGCTGCCCGGGAGCTGAGGGGGCCGGGCCTGACCGGCCCCGCCCCCGGCCCGGCGGTCAGCCCTTGACCGCCCCGGCGACCAGGCCGGAGACCATCCGGCGCTGGACCAGCAGGAAGAACGCGATCACCGGCAGGGTGAACAGCGTCGAGGCCGCCATCACCGAACCCCAGGCGGTGTCGTCCCGCCCGAAGAAGAATGTCATCGCCACCGGCAGGGTGTACTTGTGCTGGTCGTTGATGAAGGTCAACGCGAAGATCAGCTCGTTCCAGGCGGTGATGAAGGAGAAGATGCTGGTTGCCACGAGCCCGGGGGCGACCAGCGGGAAGAGGATCCGGCGGAAGGTCTGGGCCCGGCCGGCGCCGTCGATGGCCGCCGCCTCCTCCAGTTCCTTCGGCACCGCGGCGACGAAGCCGCGCAGCATCCAGACCGCGAACGGCAGCGAGAAGCCCAGGTACGTCAGGATCAGGCTGGGCAGGGTGTTGTAGAGCCCGAGCCGCTGGATCATCAGGAAGAGCGGGATGACCAGCGCCTCCAGCGGGATCATCTGCACCACGAGCAGCAGAATCAGGAAGGTGGTGCGCAGCCGGAACCGGAACCGGGCCACCGCGGTCGCGGCGAGCAGCGCGACCAGCCCGCTGAGCAGCACGGTCGACCCCGCGACCAGCACGCTGTTGAGGAAGAAGTCGGTGAACGTCACGCCCGGGATGAGGTTGCCGGTGAGAATCTCCCGGTAGTGCTCCAGGGTCGGCCGCTCCGGCAGCGGGCGCGGGGTGGCCGAGAAGATCTCCCGGTTCGGCTTCAGCGAGGTGGTGACCATCCAGTAGACCGGGAAGGCCGCAAAGAGCGCGACCAGCAGGCCGGCGGCGTTGAGGGCGATTTTCTTCACGACTCGTCCTCCTGCCGGAGCACCATGCGGACGTACAGGGCGGTCACGATGAGCAGGATCAGCGTCAGGATGACCGCGATCGCCGACCCGAGGCCGTACTTGGGCGGCGGCGAGAACGCCTCCGCGTACGAGTAGATCGACAGCATGAAGGTCGAGCGGTCCTGGGTGCCGCCGGCCAGCACGAACTGCTGGGTGAAGACCTTGAAGTCCCAGATGGTGGAGAGCACCACCAGGATGCCGAAGACCGGGCGCAGCATCGGGAAGGTGACCGACCAGAACACCCGCCACGGGCCGGCCCCGTCCACCCGGGCGGCCTCCTGGAGCTCGCTCGGCACGCTCTTCAACCCGGCCAGCACGCTCACCGCAATGAACGGGAACGAGTGCCAGACCACCACCAGCGTCAGGATCGCGAAGAACAGCAGCGGGTCGTTGAACCAGCCGTAGCCGGTCCAGTCACTGCGCCCGAAGAGGGTCGTGGAGAGCCCGTCCGGCAGCGCGTTGAACAGCCAGGTGACCAGGCCGCTGGTGTCGTCGAAGAGCCACTTCCAGACGATCGTGCCGGTCAGCGCCGGGGTGGCCCAGGCGAGCATCACGCAACTGGCCACGAAGGTGGCCATCTTCTTCCCGAGTCGGTTGAGCAGCAGCCCGACCAGGGTGCCGAGGATCATCGTGAGCGCCACGTTCGCCACGGCGAAGAGCACGGTGTTGCGCAGCACCGTACGGAAGAACGGGTCGCCGAGGATCTGCGCGTAGTTGGCCAGGCCGACCCAGGGCCACTCGCGGTCCCCCCGTAGCTGCCGGACGTTGTCCAGCTTGTAGAAGGACATCATCACGACCTGGCCGAGCGGCCAGAGCAGCAGCACCGCGATGATCGCCAGGCAGGGCAGGAGCAACAGGTACGGGAGGCGGTCCGGACGGCGGCGCCGCCGCGCGGGGGTCTCCCGCGCGGCGGCTTCGCCGGTGGCCTCGGTCAGCGTGGTCACTTGGCGTTGAGGATGCTTTCCATCTCGGTGGCCGCGTCGGCGGTGGCCTGCTCGACCGTCTTCTGACCCTTCATGACCGAGCTGTTCATGGCCTGGGTCACCGTCTTGGTCCGGCTGACCTCGACCCACTTCGGGGTGAGCGGGGTCAGCTTGGTGTTCTGCATGGCCGTGCCGAACGCGGCCATCACCTTGTCGTTGGCGTAGTCGCCGCCGCTGACCAGGTCCTTGTAGACCGGGAAGAAGCCGAGGCTGCTGGCGAACTCCTGATCCTTCTGCTTGCTCAGCAGCACGGTCATGTAGTCCCAGGCCAGGTCCTGCTTCTTGCTGTCCTTCCAGAGGGCGATGTCGGAACCACCGGCGAAGGCCGGGGCCGGCTTGCCGTCCGGGCCGGGAATCGGGAACGTGCCCCAGACCTTCTCGATGTCCGGGTTGTCCTTCTTCATCGCTCCGCCCTGCCAGCTACCGGCGAACGCCATGGCCGCCTTGCCGGTCGCGAACTGGGTGCGGGCGTCGACCTCGTTCCAGGCGGCGGCGGCCGGCGGGGCGACCTTGTGCACGGTCACCAGGTCGGTCCAGAACTTGACCGCCTTCTGCGCCTCCGGCGTGTTGTAGCCGGACTTCCAGGTGTCGCCCTGCTTGGTGGCGATCTCGCCGCCGGCGGCCCAGAGGAATGAGTAGAACGGCAGCTCGGAGTTGCCGGGCAGGGCGATGCCGTAGGTGTTCGGCTTCTTGGCCTGGACGGTCTTGGCCACGGTGACCAGCTCGTCCCAGTTCGTCGGCGGCTGCACGCCGGCCTCGGCGAACCAGTCGGTGCGGTAGTAGACGGCGCGCACGCCGGCGTACCACGGGACGCCGTACTGCTTGCCGTCGAGCTGGGCGTTCTTGACCAGGTCGGGGAGGATGTCCTTCCCCTCGGTCCAGCCGTTGAACCGGTCCGTGACGTCGGCGAGCGCCTCCTGGGCCGCCCAGCCCTGGGTCTCGGTGTTGCCCAGCTCGGTGACGTCGGGGCCCTCACCGCCGGCGAGGGCGGCCTGGAACTTCTTCGGCGCCTCGAGCCAGGGGATGTACTGCACCACCACGTCGGTCTCGGGGTGCTTCTTCTTGAACTCCGCCTCGACGCTGTCGAGGAACTTGGTCTGGGCGTCGCCGCCCTCACCCATCATCCAGACCGTCAGCTTGCTGTTGTCCGCGGCCTTGTCGTCATCCCCGGAGCCACCGCAGCCGGCCAGCACCATCGCGGCCGAGGCCACGAGGGCGGTGACCGGAGCCAGCCGCTTCCACCTGTTCACGCCATATCTCCCTCGCGCCGTTTGGCACTAACCTTCTCCGCCGCACCTTAGTAGGAAAATTTCCTTTACAACAGGGGGTACTCACGACGGTGGGGCGAGGCGACCGTATCGCAGCCGGCCGCCCGGCCGGCAGGGGTGCTGTCCGGGCAGGTCAGGGCGCAGGCGCCAGCGGGCGCCCGACCGTGAGGTCGAGCGCCCGCTCGGCGTTTCGGGGGTGTGCGGGTCAGTAACGCGAGACGCTGCGCCGGCGACCCACGCCGGCCACCAGGGCCACGGCGATGGCGGCAACGACGACCTGCACCAGCAGTTCCATCCAGTCGACGCCGGCGGTCTCGGTCGCGATACCCAGGGCCCGGGCCAGCACCGTACCGAGCAGCGCGGCACCCACGCCGATCAGCATGTGCAGCCAGATCGGCATGTTCTGGCGGCCCGGAACGACCAGGCGGCCCAGCGCGCCGACGATCAGACCAACAATGAGCGCGGTGATGATGCCCGTCACGGTCATGGTCGTTCTCCTTTGCAAAGATGTGTCACACGGGGTCGTGTGTCTGCTGTTGTGACCGCTAATTTCCCGAGCGGCTGAAAAGCCAAACCGACTCCGGTGACGAACCGATTCGAACAGCTCCGACCTGCGCTTTCGCTCCGACTCTTCAGGTCCGCCCGGCGGCTCCGACCCGGAGGCGGCCGGCGCAGACGCCACTGTGGCCGGCGGCGGACCGACCCCGGCGCAGACGCCACTGTGGCCGGTGGCGGACCGACCCCGGCGCAGACGCCAGCGGGCGCCCGACCGTGAGGTCGAGCGCCCGCTCGGCGTTTCGGGGGTGTGCGGGTCAGTAACGCGAGACGCTGCGCCGGCGACCCACGCCGGCCACCAGGGCCACGGCGATGGCGGCCAGCACGACCTGCACCAGCAGTTCCATCCAGTCGATACCGGCGGTCTCGGTCGCGATACCCAGGGCCCGGGCCAGCACCGTACCGAGCAGCGCGGCACCCACGCCGATCAGCATGTGCAGCCAGAACGGCATGTTCTGGCGACCCGGAACGACCAGGCGACCCAGCGCCCCGACGATCAGACCCACCACGAGCGCAGTAAGAATGCCCCAGACGGTCACGGTCGTTCTCCTTTGAAGTAGGTTCACACCTTCTGTGTGGTTCCTGTCGTGACCGGTAAGTTCCCGACCCGTCGAAAAGCCAAACCGACTCATCTCGTGGCGCCGCCGCCCGCGCCGGACGCCGGTGCCTCGATTGCCCGCCGACCCCGGACGATCGCGCAGGTCGCGGGGTGCGGGCGGGTCAAGTGGCGGGCATCCGCGGCGACAAAAACTCATCCGCGGGGAGATGGGAAACGGCCGGCGCCCCGGGTCGGAGCGACCCCCGTCGGGGTCGCCGCGAGCGGGGCGCCGGCCGTCGCGGCGGCGTCCGGGCTTGCCTACTTCTTGCCGGCGGGCTTGCCGTCCCCCGAGTCGGAGGAGAGCGCGGCGATGAAGGCCTCCTGCGGGACCTCCACCCGACCCACCATCTTCATCCGCTTCTTGCCTTCCTTCTGCTTCTCCAGCAGCTTGCGCTTCCGGCTGATGTCACCGCCGTAGCACTTGGCCAGCACGTCCTTGCGGATGGCGCGGATGGTCTCCCGGGCGATCACCCGGTTGCCGATGGCAGCCTGGATCGGCACCTCGAACTGCTGACGCGGGATCAGGCTGCGCAGCTTCGCGGCGATCGTGGTGCCGTAGTTGTACGCCTTGTCCTTGTGCACGATGGCGCTGAACGCGTCCACCGGCTCGCCGTGCAGCAGGATGTCCACCTTGACCAGGTCGGACACCTGCTCGCCGGAGGGCTCGTAGTCCAGCGAGGCGTACCCCTTGGTGCGGCTCTTCAACTGGTCGAAGAAATCGAAGATGATCTCGGCGAGGGGCAGGGTGTAGCGCAGTTCCACCCGGTCGGCGGAGAGGTAGTCCATGCCGAGCAGGCTGCCCCGGCGACCCTGGCACAGCTCCATCACCGCGCCGACGTAGTCGTTGGGGGTGAGCACGGTGGCCCGCACCGTCGGCTCGTACACCTCGGCGATCTTGCCGGTCGGGTACTCGCTCGGGTTGGTCACCACGACTTCCTCGCCGTCCTCCTGGACAGCCCGGTAGACCACGTTGGGCGCGGTGGAGATGAGGTCGAGGTTGAACTCACGCTCCAGCCGCTCCCGGATGATCTCCAGGTGCAGCAGTCCGAGGAAACCGCAGCGGAAGCCGAAGCCGAGCGCCCCGGAGGTCTCCGGCTCGTAGGTGAGCGCGGCGTCGTTGAGCTTGAGCTTGTCCAGCGCGTCCCGCAGGTTCGGGTAGTCCGAGCCGTCGATCGGGTAGAGACCCGAGTAGACCATCGGCTTCGGGTCCTTGTAGCCGCCGAGCGGCTCGCTGGCCGGGTTGGCGTTGATGGTGACCGTGTCACCGACCCGGGACTGGCGCACGTCCTTCACGCCGGTGATCAGGTAGCCCACCTCGCCGACGCCCAGCGCGTCGGCCTTCTGCATCTCCGGGGAGATGACGCCGATCTCCAGCAGTTCGTGGGTGGCGCCCGTGGACATCATCTTGATCCGGTCGCGGGCGTTGATCCGGCCGTCGACCACCCGGACGTAGGTGACCACGCCGCGGTAGACGTCGTACACCGAGTCGAAGATCATCGCCCGGGCCGGGGCCTCGGCCTCGCCGACCGGCGGCACGAACTGCCGGACGATCTCGTCGAGCAGGTGCGGCACGCCCTCACCGGTCTTGCCGGAGACCTTGATGCAGTCCGCCGGGTCGCCACCGATGAGGTGGGCGAGTTCCTCGGCGTACTTCTCCGGCTGGGCGGCCGGTAGGTCGATCTTGTTGAGCACCGGAATGATGTGCAGGTCGTTCTCGAGGGCCAGGTAGAGGTTGGCCAGGGTCTGCGCCTCGATGCCCTGGGCAGCGTCAACCAGCAGGATCGCGCCCTCGCAGGCCGCGAGGGACCGGGACACCTCGTAGGTGAAGTCGACGTGGCCCGGGGTGTCGATCATGTTGAGCACTGCGGTCTCGCCGGCCCGGTCACCCTCCCGGATGGTCCACGGCATGCGGACGGCCTGGCTCTTGATGGTGATGCCACGCTCGCGCTCGATGTCCATCCGGTCGAGGTACTGCGCGCGCATCTGCCGGGGGTCGACCACGCCGGTGAGCTGCAACATCCGGTCGGCCAGGGTCGACTTCCCGTGGTCGATGTGGGCGATGATGCAGAAGTTCCTGATGCGCGCCGGTTCGGTGGCACCAGGAGCGTTCGCGCCGGGATCGAGCGTCGGTGGCACAGCGGTCCGTTCTGGTCGGCTGACGTGAGCGGGCCGGCGCGCCGCCGGCCCCCTCTATGCTCCCACGCCGTCCGGGGCGCGCCGGTGCTCCCCCGTCACTCCTCCGGCGGCTCGACGAAGAGGGCGGCGAGCTTCGGCAGCCGGCGCCGCGCCTCCTCCTCGTCGTCGAAGTCCCAGAAGTCGTTGAGGTCGGGCGCCGCGGCCGGCTCACGGACCGCCGGCAGGTCGGCCGCGGTCGCCTTCCGGTACGCCTCCCACGGCACCGCCAGCATGTCCTCGCACTCGAACTCCTCGCCGCTGAGCGCAGCGGCCCGGACCTGGGGCAGCTCGGCGAGGGAGTCCGGGTCGGCGACCGCCTTGGCGAACACCGCCCGGCCCTGGGTCATCAGCCAGCCCCGGAAGTACTCGAAACCGTCGTCCGAGGCACCCCCGTTGATCAGGTACGCCGCGCCCCACAGGTCGACCCGGTAGGAGGCGGCGAGCACCCGCCGCTGGTGCTCGGCGTACCCGACGATCTCCTCCGGGTCCCGCTCGGCGAGCAGGGCGACCGCCCGGGCGGCGACCGCGTCGGGCTCTCCCCCGCCGCCGGCCCGGGCGCGGTCGATCAGCTGCCAGAAGTCGTCGGTCCTCATGGCCTGGCAGTCTCGCAGACAGACCGGCGCTTCTCGCGGGGCAGCGGGAACAGCGCGGCAAGTCGCGGGTAACGGTGGGCCAGCTCGGCGGGATCGTTCACGTCCCACTCCTCGTCCACCGGGTCCGGCGAGCTGCGCAGCTCCACCCCTCGGGCCTCGACCACGTCGTCCAGGCCCCCTTCCTCGCCGGCGATCCGCTCGTACGCCTCGTCGGCCACGTAGTCCAGGCCCTCCCAGTCCGGCCACTCCTCGTCGGTCCAGTCCAGCTGGTGACGGCCGGCCAGCCGGCGTACCCAGGGCAGGTCGGCGAGCGCGTCCGGGTCGGCCAGCACCCGGTGGTACGCCTCCCGGCCCTGCCCGACCAGCCATGCCTGGAAGTAGAAGAAGCCGTCGTCGGAGCAGAGGCCGCCGCAGATCAGCAGGGCGGCACCCCAGTGTCGCCAGGTGTCGATCGGTCCCCGCAGCTCGTCCAGCCGCTGAACGAAGCCGACCGCCTCGGCGGCCGGCCGCCCGGCCAGCCGGTCGGTGAGCCAGGCCAGCCGCTCGTCGGGTGTGCCGGCGGCGGCCGACGCCTCGATGAGCGCCCAGAACTCGTCCGTGTCCACGTCGCGGATGCTGCCAGCGCGGTACGACAATGGCGGCTGTGCCCCGGATCTCCGTGCCCCCGGTGCCGTACGACGCGACGGCCGTCCGCTCCGGCTGGGCCGCGCTGCCGGCGGGGCTGCGGGGCGGGATCGCCGCGCGGCTCGGCGCGCCCCCGGTGGCGGTCCGGGTGGCCGGTGGCGGCTTCACTCGGGGCTTCGCCGCGGTGCTCACCGCGCCCGACGGCGACCGGATCTTCGTCAAGGCGGCGGCGCTGGACGGGCAGCGACACCTCGCCGACTGGTACTTCCACGAGGCGCGGATCCTGGCCCGGCTCCCCGCCGGCCTGCCGGTCCCCCGCCCGCGCTGGGCGCTCACCGAGGCCGGCTGGTACGCGGTGGCGCTGACCGCCGTCGACGGGCGGACCCCCGCGCTGCCCTGGGACCCGGCCGAACTGGACGCCGTTCTCGCCGGGTACGCCGAGGTGGCCGCCGCGCTCGCCGATCCGCCCGCGGAACTGGTCGCGCTCGGCCTGCCCCGCCTCACCGACCTGGCCCGCGACGACATCCTGTGGTGGGGCGAGGTGGCCGCCGGTCGCGAACCGACGCCGGAGCTGCCGGCCTGGGCCCCGCTGCCCGAACTGGCCGCGCTGGAGTCCCGCCTCCCCCGCTACGCCGACACCGGCGGGCTGGCCCACGGCGACCTGCGGGTGGACAACGTGCTGCTCGACGCGGACGGTCGGCCGTGGTTCTGCGACTGGACCTGGCTGTGCCACGGGCCGGCCTGGTTCGACCTGGTCAGCCTGCTGATCACCGGGTACGCCAGCGGCCTGGACGCGGACGCGGCCTTCGCCGGCCACCCGGCCGCGGCCGGCGCCCCGGCCGACGCGCTGGACGTGACGCTCGCCGCACTCTCCGGCTACCTTCTCACCGGCGCGGCGGCCGGAGCGTCGACCGCCTCGCCGCACCTCCGGGCGCACCAGCGGTGGAGCGGCGAGCAGGCGCTCGGCTGGCTCGCCACCCGACAGTCCTGGACCTGACCCGACGGCTCACTTGATCCACTCCGGATGCCGCAAGTGGCGCTATTCGAGGCCAGAGATACCGCCACATTCCGCAGATCGAGTGGATCACGGCCGACGCCGCTTGGCCCGGGCCCGGCGAGGCCGGCGCGGCAGGCCCGGCGAGGCCGACGCGGCCGGCGGTCCCTGGTCGGCCGGCCGGACCAGGGCCGCCCAAGCCGTTTTGGCTCGTCCCGGGCCGACCTGGTAACCTGGCTCTTCGCGCGGCGATGACGCATGCTCGTCGTGCGCGGAAGCAGACCAACCCGAGCTATCAAGACGAGGCTGTCGCGTGGCGAACATCAAGTCCCAGATCAAGCGCAACCGGCAGAACGAGAAGCGCCGGCTGCGTAACAAGTCGGTCAAGTCGTCGCTGAAGACCGCCATCCGGAGGTTCAACGAGGCTGCCGAGGCCGGCGACAGCGAGAAGGCCACCGCCCTCATGCGGGACGCCGCTCGCAAGCTGGACAAGGCTGCCAGCAAGGGCGTCATCCACGCCAACCAGGCGGCCAACCGGAAGTCGGCGATCGCCAAGCGCGTCGCCTCGTTCTCGGCCTGACGAGCGCACTTCAGACCTGGCCGGAAGCCCCGGGGCATCGCCCTGGGGCTTCCGGCTGTCTGCGTTCCCGGCCCCGTCCGCCTGCCGGCCCCCAGCCTGCACGCCCCCGACCTGCCGACCAAGCCGGCCTACGCGCCGCGCCCCCAACCTGCCGGGCCCCAACCTGCCGGCCCGCGGCCTGCCGGGCACTGGCCTGCCGGGCACTGGCCTGCCGGGCACTGGCGCCTGCACGATTCGCGAATCATCGGGGAACGCGCTGCCTCAGCCACGGTGGGAAGCGACAGTTTCCCGGAAGGTCCCCCGGCTCCTGTGTGCGCCCGACGGCCGGTGGGCGCGGCAGCGGGCCGGCCGTCGGGACGGTGAGTCAGCCAGCGGGGCGGTGGGCCGGTCAGCCGGGCGGGGCGGGCCGGGACCGGTCGGCCAATCGTTCGGCCTGGTCGGCCGGAGGTGCCGGGTCGCCGGGGCGGGTGGCGGGCAGGGCCGGGTCCCGGGCGGGCACCGCGCCGGGTAGCGCCCGGGCCGTCGCCGGCACCGGGGCCCGCCCGACGACCGGCTCCATCTGCCGGCGGAAACGCTCCCGTTCCTGCTCGGGCACCTGCGCCGCGGTGCGGATCACCAGCTCGGCGACCACGTCGTTGAGCTTGACCATCGCGGCCACCACGGCCGGTAGGACGAGCACCGCCCACCAGTTGACCAACTCGGCGAGGGCGAGCAGCACGGCGAGCGCCACCGACCCCTCGAAGAAGAGGAAGCAGAGCACCCCGCCCGGGTTGACGAAGCGCAGCCCCAGCACCCGGGCGTAGAGCGGCCGGTACCGCTCGTCGTCGCTCGGGACTGTCGCCCAGGACCGGGACCGGGTCACCGGCCGCTGCCCCGCCGGGCCGCCGCGACCGAGAACACCGCCCGCTCCAGCGCGTACGCCCGGTCGTCGGCGCCGCCCTTGACCGCCGCGTTGCACTCGGCGGCCGCCCGCATCGCCTCGACCAGGCCCTCCGGGGTCCAGCCCCGCCCCTGCCGCTGCGCCCGCTCGATCTTCCATGCCGGCATGCCGAGGCTGCTGGCGAGCTGGTAGGGACTGCCCCGACCGGCGGAGGCGACCCGGGCCACCGTACGGACCCCGTCGGCGAGCGCGTCGGCGATCGGCACCGGGTCGACGCCGACGTGCAGCGCCCAGCGCAACGCCTCCAGGGCGGCGGGGACGTCACCGACCATCGTCGCGTCGGCGACCGTGAAGCCGGTCACCTCGACCCGGCCCTTGTAGTAGCGGGCCACCGTGTCCGCCCCGATCCGGCCGTCGGTGTCCGCGACGAGCTGCGAGCAGGCGGCGGCCAGCTCCCGCAGGTCGGCGCCGACTGCGGCGATCAGCGCCTCGGCCGCGTCCTCGGTGCACCTGCCCCCGCTGCGGCGGATCTCGTCCCGTACGAAGGCAACCCGCTCCCGGTGCCCCTTGAGCTTGGCCGCCGGTACGACGGTCGCGCCTGCGGCGCGCAGCCCGTCGGCGAACGCCTTCCCCTTCGCCGCGCCGAGGTGCAGCACCACGAGCTGCACCTCGGGGTCCGGGTTCTTCGCGTAGTCCAGCAGCGCCGCGACCAGGTCCTTGCGGGCGTCCTGGCCGGACCGGAGCACCAGCACCCGCCGCCCGCCGAAGAGCGAGGGGCTGAGCATCTCGGCGATCTCGCCCACCGTCAGGGAACCGGCCTGGTACTCCCGGACGTCCACGTCGGGGTCGACGCTGCGGGCCCGGGCGACGGCTTCGGTGACCGCTCGCGTGGCGAGCAGCTCTTCGTCGCCGAGAACGAGCAGAATAGGGGGCAGGCTGGCGGGGGTCACGTCGCCCATACTCGCACGCGCTCCGACCGGATCGTGCCTGGTCATCGAGGGCTGTGACGGCACAGCCCGCACTCAGCGCAAATCCAGACATTTGATTCGATCCACCTGCTATCCCCACAAGACCGCCGGCCCTCGGCGCGGCCGTCCGGCGGCCCGGCCCGAGGCCCCGGGCCACCACCGCCAGCCCGTCCCCGTCGCGTACCGCGGCGATGTCGCCCGACGTGTCGGTCCGCAGCACCCGGGCACCGCCCCGGCGCAGCCGGTCCAGCAGGGCCGCGTTCGGATGCCCGTAGTCATTGCCCGCGCCCACCGACACCAGCGCGACGGCGGGCCGGACGGCGGCGAGGAAGTCCGGCTCCTGGTACGCCGAGCCGTGGTGGGCGACCTTGAGCACGTCGGCCCGGAGCGCAGCGCGGGGCCCGGCCTCCAGCAGGGCCCGCTGCTCCTCCGTCTCGGCGTCGCCGGCCAGCAGGATCCGCACCCCCGCCACGGTCGCGGCCAGCACCAGGGAGTTGTTGTTCGGGTCCGACCGGCTGCCGCGCAACGGGTGGGGCGGCCCGAGGACGGCGAGTTCCACTCCCCCGGCCCGCCAGCGCCAGCCCACCGGCACAGCGTCCAGCACCGCGCCCGCACCGCGGGCGGCCTCGCGTACCTGGGCGACGCCGAAGGGCGGTTCGGCCCACTGCGGGGTCACCACGCCCGCCACCCGCCGGCCCCGGAACACCCCGGCGATCCCGCCCACGTGGTCGGCGTGGAAGTGACTGACCACCAGCAACGGCACCTCGCGTACGCCGAGCCGGCGCAGGCATCCGTCCACGCCGGACGGGTCCGGGCCGGCGTCGACCACCACCGCCCGGCCGGCGGTGACCGGCAGCACCACCGCGTCCCCCTGCCCCACGGCGCAGGCCACCACCACCCAGCCGGGCGGCGGCCAGCCGGGCGCGAGCAGCCGGACGGGCAGCGTGCCGAGCACCACCGCGACCGCACCGACCGCGACCAGCCGGCGCAGCAGCGGTCGCCGGGCGGCGAACAGCACCACCACGGAGAGCGCGGCCAGCAGCAGGGCCCCGGTCATCCCGCCCGGCCAGGGCAGGGTCCCGGCGGGCAGCCGTGCTCCCTGCCCGGCCACCAGCACGAGCCACCGGGCGGGCCAGCTGCCCAGCCAGGCGGCGAACCCGGCGCCCGCCGGCCAGACCGGCGAGACCACGGCGGCGGCCACCCCGAGCACGGTTGCGGGCGCGACGGCCGGCACCGCCAGCAGGTTCGCCGGCACCGCGACCAGGCTCACCGTCCCCGAGAGACCGGCGATCACCGGACTGCAGGCGAGCTGTGCGGCCGCCGGCACCGCGAGGGCCTCGGCCAGCCCCGCCGGCACGCCCCGCCGGCGCAGTGCGTCCCGCCACCCGGGGGCGAGCAGCAGCAGCCCACCGGTGGCGCACACCGACAGCGTGAAGCCGGCATCCGCGGCCAGCTCCGGGTCGACCAGCACCAGCAGGGTGACCGCGGCAGCGAGGGCGGGCAGCGCGGCCCGGGGCCGACCGGCGGCGAGCGCGGCCAGTCCGATCGCGCCCATCGCCGCGGCGCGGACCACGCTCGGGGAAGGTCGGACCAGGATGACGAACCCGACCAAAGCGAGCAGGCAGAGCCCGACGGCCGTCCGGGGACCGGCCCGGGCCCAGCGCGCCAGCAGCAGCACCGCCCCGACCACGATGGCGACGTTCGAGCCAGTGAACGCGACTTGGGGAGGTGCGTACAAGAACGGCCCCGGCAGGTGCTGGAACACCTGTTACCCGGGGCCTTGACGGACAACGGAGGTCCGCCCGCCCATGAGTGTAGCTGTGAAGCAAGCCCTGCTTGCGACCAAGGATCTCGGCAAGAACGAGCGTGCCGTGGCTATCGCCATCGCCGCTCACGCCAACCACGACGGCAACGCCTGGCCGTCGGTCGCCACCCTCGCCGAGTACGCCGGCTGTTCTGAGCGGACGGTACAGCGGGCGCTCGCGAAGCTGGTGCAGCTCGGTCGCCTGGTCGTGTCCAAGGTTGCCGGCATCGCCACCCGCGTCTACCGCCTGGTCCTCGGTCAGGGGGTGTCATCCACTGCGCAGGGGGTGACGAACCAGCCGGCCGGGGTGACAGATCAGGGCACCGGGGGTGACAGCCAGGGTGGCACCAGAAGTGTTGAAGACCAAGGGAAGTTGAAGAACCGCGCTGGCGCGCGGGACTGGCGTCGCTTCCTTCCCAAGAACAAGAACACCACCACCCCTCGCCCGGGCGGCTACCCGTACCCCGAGCGTCGCGGGGCGGCCCTGCCGCCTGTCACTGGCACCGATCAGTGCCCGAGGCACCGAGGCTCCCTCGCCCACAACTGCGGCCCCTGCCGCTCCGAGGCTCTGGCCGGTGGCCGATGACCGACACCGCTGCCTACGCCCTGGTCCTGGTCCTCACTGGCGGACCGCTCTCGATGCTCGCCCCGTTCGTCATCGCTCGCCGGCTGGTCGAGCGGCAGGCAGAGCAGGTCGCCACCCCCACCACCGACGCCACCCCCCGCACCGCCCGCAAGGAGCTGATCAGCCGATGACCACCGCCACGATCAACAGCGCGTACCCCCGCCCCATCGGTGACCTGCTCCCCGCTGCCCGGGACCTGGCTGACAGGCTCGGCGAGATCCCGTCGCGGAACCGGATCATGCGCGAGTTCAAGGTGGGTGCGCCCAAGGCTCAGGCTGTCCGCCTCGCCCTGATCGCCGAGCCCATCACCGAGCCTGCGGAAGTCGACACCGAGCCCGCCTCGGACCCGTGGGAGTACGCCGAGCCCACCACCGAGGCCACCCCGGTTTCGCCGGTACTGCCGGCCGGCACCACCCCGGTTCCCCTGATCCTGCCGACGGGCAAGGGCACCGAGCCGTCTGCCGAGGTCGACCCGGTCGGACACTCGCCGGTCACGACCGGCACCACCCCCGTTCCGAGCAAGCGTCGCCACCCGGCTACCTGGCCAGTGATCCTGATCGCCCTGCCCGCGTTCGTCGCGATCTGGTCCGGGTGGGTCGGACTCGGCGGACTCACCGGGTTCGGGGTGGTCCACCCGCTGCCCGGGATCGCCGACGGGTTCAGCCTGAACACCGCCATCACGCTCCCGATCGGCGTCGAGGTCTACGCCGCGTACGCCCTGCGGGTCTGGCTGTCCGGCACCGGGTCTCCCCGGGTGCGCCGGTTCGCCAAGTGGTCCGCCATCGGGTCTCTGCTGGTCGGTTCCCTCGGTCAGGTGGCGTACCACCTGCTGACCGCTGCCGGCATCACGTCGGCTCCCTGGTGGATCACAACCGCCGTCGCCTGCCTGCCGGTGGCGGTGCTCGGCATGGCGGCTGCCCTGGCTCACCTGGCCGGCGAGGAGGTCGAGCAGTGACCGAACTTGAGCGAGCGATCCGCCGGCTACGGCGCAAGCACACCGTGTCCCGGGTCGCCTACCGGTACCTGTCCGGTCGGCCGCTCGATGGCCGGGAGGGCTACCCCTACCGGCAGCACGGCAAGGGCAGGCTCGCCGGCTGGCAGCGTCAAGCCGTCCGCCTCGGGGTCCCGGTCGCAGCCGTCATGGCTGCGGCCTACCCCGGGCAGGCTGGCGGGATGCTCGGCACCGCCGTTGCCGTCACCGGCTGGCGAGTGCGTCGTCGCCTGACCATGCGCCGGTTCAACCGCGAGTACATCGCCCCGACGCTGGCTGCCCTTGCGCCGGCGATGGGTCTACAGACCGGCGTACGCCTGCACGTTGATCCCTCGCTTGGCAACCTCACCCCCCGGCTGGCCAAGCCGCTCAGTCCGGCTGAGACAGCCGTGCGTGCCTGGTACGGCGAGCACGTCGAGCCGATCATCCGGTGGCTTCCTGAGCGCGCTCAGCGGGCAGCGTGGGCGGTGCAGCGCAAGGCGCAGCCGGTCACCTCTCGGCTGGCTGTGTTCCGCCGGCCGGTCGACGGCGACCAGGGGCCGCGTATCGAGCTGGAGGCGGACACTCCCTACCTGACCAGAGAGCAGCGGCAGTTGGTCTCTTCGATCATCGGCAGCAAGATCCCGGTGTCTGACCTGGTCGAGTCCTGGCAGCAGGTCGGTCCGCGGGTAACGGCTACGTGGACGGTGCGTAGGCGTCCCCCGGCTCGGGTCGGTGTCGACCAGGTCGCCGAGCACCTGCCCCGGCTGGCTGAGTGGGAGTTCTACATCGGGCAGGGTGCAGGCGATCGACCGGTGACCCTGTCCCTGCGGGACGACTCTCCGCACATCGCCGTGTCTGCCGGTACGGGTGCGGGCAAGAGCGTGCTTGCCGAGCTGGTCGCCGTGCAGGTGCTCGCCCGAGGTGGCCGGGTGGTGATCCTCGACCGCAAGGGCTCGCATCGTTGGGCGCTCGGCTTGGACCGCATCGACTACTGCACCAAGCCGGCGCAGATGCATGACGCGCTCGTACGTCTGGCTGCACTCGCCGATGAGCGGAACACCCTCGCCCTGCACGAGCCGGAAAACTGGGACTGCGGTCCCCGCGTGCTGGTCATCGCCGAGGAGCTGAACGCCACCATCGGGCAGTTGGTGAACTTCTGGGCCGAGGTGCGCGGCAAGGGTGACCCCAAGCGGTCCCCTGCCGTGTCGGGTCTGGCTGACCTGCTGTTCATGGGGCGTAGCGCCAAGGTCAACGTGCTGGCGATTGCGCAGATGCTGACCGCTCGGGCGATCGGCGGACCCGAGGCGCGGGAGAACTTCGGCATCCGCTGCCTGGCTCGGTACACCGCGAACAACTGGAAGATGTTGGTTCCCGAGGCAGCCATGCCCCGGGCATCCCGCACCCTCGGCAGGTGGCAGATCGTGATCGGCGGACAGGCCACCGAGGTGCAGGTGGCGTACCTGTCGGCGAGCGAGGCTCGGCAGCTTGCTTGTCCCCGGTCCTCGGGGACATCCGAGGTCAGCGGCCTATCAAGCCCTGCCGGGGACTTCCTGACGCTGCGGCAGGCGGTAGAGGTCGGGGTGCTCCCGTGGAAGTTGGACGCCACCAAGAAGCGACTACAGAGAGGTGTCGGCGAGGTGCCCACCCCGAGGGGCAAGGACGGGAACGCCGACCTGTACGCGAGAGCAGACCTTGCCCGCTGGGCAGGGAGCGAGGCAGAGGAGAAGATTAGCCAGTGATCGAGACCGTGACCTACGCCAGCCACACCGCGCACCTTGACCCGATGACCGGAGAGGGGCTGTTGGTGCTTCCCCTGGTCGCCGACGACATCGAGCCGGTGGCCGGCGTGGTCAGCCTGCACGCTGCCGACTGGGATCACGCCATCGGGGATCTCGGCCGGCGCGGCTGGGAGCCGAGCGAGGATGACGGCGGCGGCCTGGTCCCCGTCGGCACCACGGCGAACGGGCGATCAGTCATCGGTCTGTACGGGCGAGAGCCGGTGATCTCTGCCCCGAGCATCGACCAGGCGGCCGAGGCGCTGAGGGATCTCCTCGCCGTCGCCCAGGTGGTCACCCAGTAGACCCCACCGACGGAGAAGCCCCGGCACCCATCACGGGTGACCGGGGCTTTCTTTGTCTACGCCTCCTCGTGGGTGAGCGCGTTCCGATGCAGCTTCGCCGAGTAGATCCGAGACTTGACGGTTCCCACCGGCACCCCCATCACCTCAGCCAAGAGGTCGATCGGCCGGACATGGAGGCCCGCGCTCTCCAGCTTCTGCAGAAGGTCGAGCAGGGCAGCGTAGTAGGTGTCAGGGTCATCCTTCGGCGAGGCCGGCATCTTGGCGACACCGTCTTGCAGCATCTGCCGCACATTCCTCTCAGAGATCCGCTGGACACCCTCTGGCAGAGCCAGCATCGCGATACGGCGCTCGATACGCCGTGCCACGCCAGTTGTCCAACCCTTGCGCCGCTGCGCGTCTGTGGCATCCGGGGACAGCTTCATCGTGACCTCGGTGGGGCCGTCGCTGGCTGGTCGATCGCCGATCACCTCCCAAGACACCGCCACATCCCAGCCGGACTCGGTGAACTTGCGGCTCGCCTTGACTGCTCTCGTCGTCGCCATGCGCCGATAAAACCATGTGACCAACCGACACTGCAAGCCGACCCGCCCAACCAGTCTGGTGGGACGTCTTGACAAGTCGGTTCATCAGATGTCAGAGTTGTAGGTGTGCCGCTGAAGCGGCAGCGGGCCAAGCAGCAGTCCAAGGCCAAGCGCGGCCCGCGCACAGGCAGGCGACCGGCGACCAGAGCCGGAGCAGACAACGACACAAGGGGAGGCGCGATGAGGACCCCGACCGGCGGAGTCACATCACGAGAGGTGCGTGATCAACCTGACCGACGAACTGCGCGACACGGCTCGGCGGATCGCCGAGGCTGCGCCAACCCTGACCCCTGACCAGCGAGCCCGCCTGCGTGGGCTGCTCAACGCGACTCACGACCAGGAGGTGACCCAGTGAGCGGTTACATGGTCGCCGAGTGGACGCGATCCGAGGGCTACTGCGATACCGGCATCCGTGCCGACACCTACGCCGAGGCCGAGGCTGCGGCTTCCCGTAGGCACAGCATCGAGGGACCGAAGTCGCGATACCTACCGATGTCCCTGCGACGGGGCATCGAGCTGGGAGTGGTCTGGGGTGGCGGAAGGTGAGCTTCCCCGGAACGTTCAGCCTGTCGGCTCTGGCCGAGGCGTACCGGCGAGCAGCCGAGGCGCACGCCTACTACTGCGAGTTGAAGCGCAAGGGTGACCCCGAGTCCGTCGAGGAAGCCCGGTACCTACTGCTCGGCTGGGGTGAGGTCTGGGAGCTGTTCGACGGAGTCGGCCTGCCGATCGAGCAGGACGAGGACGGCACCTGACGTGACGATCAACTTCAACGGTGACCCCTGGGGAGGTATGAACCAGGCGGCCGAGCGGCGGCGAGCCAAGGACCCGAGGCATCCTCTGGTCTACCGGATCGGGTTCGCTGCGATCGGTTGGGCCAACAACGTCGGGCACAGCCGGTTCGATGGGCTGACCTTGGCGCAGATCCTCGCTGACAAGAGGGGTGACGTGCCGGCCCGGCAGACCATCGCCAAGGCCATCCGCAAGGCCAAGGAGTTGGGGCTGATCGACCCTGACTCCACCGCTCGATGCTTGGTCGTCTCCCGGCGGGTCTTCCAACGGGGTGGCCGAGGGTCGTACACCTGCGACGAACACGGGATCTCTCGAAGCCAGCGAGTGCCGGGGTGAGTCCTGCGGGGACTCGAAGTGAGTCCTGCCGGGACTCGCGATACCGCCCCTGAACTGGGGAAACGCAAACGATCTCTCTACTCTTCTTCACCCTCCAACTCAACTCCTGACCGAGTACGACAGGCGCTCAGTCGCGACCTGCCCTGATCGGCCCGGTACGGGCCGGCTGCCCGGGCGACTGCGCGACGGCCGTCCCGGTGATCCGGCGGCGGCAAGACGAAGACGACCCGGGACGGGTCGACCACCAGGAACACCAGCAAGACCGAAGGTGCCCGCGAGAGCGGGCCATCGACAAGCGAAGGGAGGCCCATGAGGACCCGGACCAGCCGGGTCACCAAGCGGATGGGAGATCCGCCATCTTCAACATCAAGACCAGCGACCCCGAGCGCGACGAACATCGGAAGCGCGTTGCCGTCGCTCGGATCGAGCTGAGGGAAGCACAGCATCGGCTTGCTCTGGCCTCCGTCAACGTCTACCCGTTCACCTGGTCCCCCGAGATCGATGCCGCTGTCTCGGAGTTGTCTCGGGTGATGGTCGCCTACCGGACCACTGTGCGTGCCAGCAACCGCGCCAGCCGGGATTGGCGACAGGTCCAGCCGTGACCACGCCGCCGGGCAACTGACCCACCCCAACCAACCAGCACCACCCGGGAGACCGGGCACATCGGCGTGCCTGCCTCCCTCCCCCCTGTACCTGCGACACGCACAGGAGCGTGATCAACAGTGAGCACCACGAAGAAGAACACCACCAAGTCCGCCCGTCAGACCGCCACCGAGGCCATCGCCGAGGCTCGGGAGATCCTGACCCGTCGCCAGCAGGAGCACGCCGCTGCCGTCGAGGCGCATGAGGAGCTGACCGCTCGCCTGCACTCCGGCGATGAGTCGGTGACCCCTGCCGCCATGACCGAGGCGGCTGCCGCCGTCGAGCGCGCCGAGATCCTTGTCAAGGCTGGCGAGCAGGCTCACTTGACTGCGGTCAAGAAGGCCGAGGTGACCGACTGGACCTCGGTGGCCGGGCTCGTTGCCGACGCCATCCGCCCGGCCCTCCCGGGCATTCCCGTGGAGGTGATCAACACCAAGCCGGACCGCAGCAAGCACAACGGCCAGCCGGTCATCTACGTGCACCAGAGCCACGCGACCAAGCCGGCGAAGACCGGCGGCGGTTCCCTCTCCGCTGCGGTGAACGTCGAGCTGCACACCGCTGCCCCTCTGAGCGTGTCGGCCGACGTGCTCGGCAAGGCCGTCAAGGCTGACCCGCAGATCGCGGCGGCGGAAGTCAACGGCAGCGACCAGGTCGCCCCGATGCCGGGCGGCGGGTACGTGTCCGTCGTCGGCGTGTCCGTGCAGCGGGGATGGGAGTCCACCCCGTTCATCCCCACCGAGCCCACGGACTACCACGCGCGGCTCGCGGCGACGGATGCGACCACCGCTCTCCGCAGCAAGCTGCACGACATCAGGGCCGGTGGCGCTCTGGACAGCCGGGGCGAGTTGGTCAAGTCCGCGACGGTCGACGGTCAGCGGCACACGCTGGTGCGACTGGCTCTCGGGCTCAAGAGCACTGCCAGCGCCCGGCCGTACACCTCGCCGATCGAGGCGCTGACTGCCGGACTCGTCGACCTGGAGAGCCAGTACGCGGACGGGCTCGGTCGCTGCACTGCGATCAAGGTCGAGGGTCAGCAGGTCGAGGTAACAGGTCAGGACAACCGGCACTCCACCGCGTGGGTGACTGCGCAGGTCGAGTACCTGGCGGCTGTCGCCTGACCGAGTAGCAGGTGACGGGGCAGGGCACTCCGCGGGTCACCCTGCGCCGCAGGCGGTTGCACGGCCCTCAGCGGGGCTGCTGGGAGAGATCCTGGCGGCCCCGCCTCGCCGTACCCGTGGTCGACTTCCCAACAGTGACAGGTCTCTACACCCCCGAGACCATCGTTCACCCTGGTCAACGGGCCGACACCCGGATCAGGACGACCCTGGAACCGTGGCGCGATCTCAGCCGCTAAGACCAGGCGGTACGGAAGGGGACGGCCGAGGGGTTATACCCCCAGGTACTCAGCGTCGCGGTCGCGGCACGCTGCCGTCGGGACCGTCGTCACGGATCGAACGCAACCTGCTCAGGTCCATGTAGAGAGGTAGGTGCGCCATCCTGAGATCGGGAGAGTTCTGCAGGTGAAGCAACAACCGATCGAGATCCGTCGAGCGGACGTATCGCACATCGCCTTGCAGGTGATCAAGCGCGCTGATCGCGATCGCAAGCTCCCTGTCGGTCTCGCCGAGCTTGCGGCTGATAACGCTCTCCCGGATGCTCTGCGCTTCATCTTTGTTGCCCGCCGACTTGGCAAGCTCTGCCCGCAGCTCCTCGTTCTCCTGCTGTGCTCTCCCAAGCGACTCTTGGGCACGCGTCAACTCGGTTTCCATCCTCGTCAAGACAGCCTCGACCATCTGAACCGACTTGTCGGCGATGTTGACCCTCCTCTCGCGCCGGCTGAGCAGGTGACTCACGACGGCGGTGATCACCGATCCGAGCCCAAAGGCGCCTGCGACGGCAACACCCAACGTGATCTTCTCGATGATGGTCACTCCGCCTCCTCAACGAAAGGTGCAGGACGCGACCCGGCCACGCGCTCTACCGCCTCCTGGACGTAGTGAAGGGTGCCCTGCATCCGTACGGACTTGGCGATCTTGTGTAGGTGGTCGTCCACCAAGCCGATACGCCTGAGCAGGCAGAGCCGCGTGACGTGGAACAGGCTCTCTGCGAGCCAGTGCAGGTCCGCGCCGTCGAACGCCTCACGGCCCTCGTCGAGGTGAGTCAGGTTGTTTCTGACCTTCTTGACCGCCCGGATCCAAGCATCGACATCGTCTCCAACGAGGGCATGGATCACCTCTGGCAGCTCGCGAGCAAGGTCCCTCAGTCGCCGATCAAGGCTCGGATCGTTGGCATGAGCCATCACGTCTGCGAACCAGGCATGGTGCTCGGCTGGGACTCCCTTCTCCCTGATCTGCCGCCGAAGCCTCCTGAACTCGGACGGTGGAAGGTAGGAACCCCCGACGGTGGCGCGATGCAGGCCCTCGGCCGCCGACGAGATGTTGAGAAACCTGTTCTCGCTGTAGATGCCCTCGCTTCTCATCGTCAGCAACGAGCCGACAATGGGCGTCAGGGCAGCCGCTTTGTCGAGCCACGCTGCAACTGCCTGTATCCCGCCGAGATCATCGAGCGGCACGAGCACGTCGTGAGCGGACAGGGGCTTGACTTCCTTTCGCTGGGTGGGGTCGCCGAGTCTCGCTTTGAGTTCAATGCTGCGGCGAGTTCCTGGGATCGGCTTCCGCGACAGGAGCATCTCAGGGTGATCTGACCTGTAGACGTAGATGCTGTCAAAGGAGTCTTTACGGTCGGTGCACAGAGAACTCAGGTTGTACAGGTGCCCGGCATCCCCGTAGATGCGGGTGAGAGGCGTCAATTCGTCGTACTCGATCACGAACTCTGGCCACTGGTTGACCTTGACGCTCTCAAGCTCAACGTCTTCCCGCGACCACCTGAAGTCGAGTGCCACCTTGCCCCGTGTGAACCTGCCTTCGCTCGCCGCTGGGCGATCCAGTCGGCAGACCACCTCCCGCCGATCGACGCCCTCAAGTGCAGAGTCAACCTCCACAGAGATCGCGTTCTTGCCAACCCAAGGCGCGGCATCGCGGAGGCGAACGATCACGGACTCGAAGGCGGTTTGATCATCGTCCTCAAAGTGCCCACCGATGAGGATGGCGTTGGCGTAGTACTTCGTGCGGTTGAGCCAACCACAGTCGATCAGCGTTACGGGCTGTCTGTGGTTCGGCTCCTCGATGAGGCCGAGGATGCGGTTTGGGTTTCCTCCACCTTTCTCAACCATCACCCCATCGGCACGCTTCTCGGCGAGCGCGTCCGAAAGGAAGAGCGTTGCGCCGTCCTTTGGGTCGAAGACGAGACGCCCATGCCGTTTGACCTGTCCCGGCCCGGGAAGCCAGAACGAGCCAGTTACATCGAGGGGTTGCACAGCCTGACGATAGAGGAGACGGTGCATCTCGGGGACCCGGCTCGCGCGCGATCCACTGGTGACTATCCCGCCAAGTACTGCAGCACGCCCGCGACAGTGCCAATGCCCGTGAGGATCAACGCGATGATGCCGCTCACCCTCGCCCAACGCTTCCATCCGGGCGGTTCGGGCTCCTGTTCCTGCGCTTGCCCAACGCTGCTCGTGGCATCGCCGCTCGCCTGGGCGTTGTTGATCGTCACCCGATGGCGCTTCCCAGTGACGACGAACTGGACCGCCTGGTTGGCCGCCTCCGCCGACGGCTTGTCTGCATCATCAGGCATCCCGTCTCGCAGTTCTGCCACGAGAGCCGTGAGCGCGGTTCGGGTACGGTCCAGCACGCCAAGGATCGAAGCTTCGCTGACACCCCAGTAGATCCGCTCCACAGCCTGGAACGGGTTGTTCATCTTGCGGTTGATGTACTTGACCATCGTCGACCCACCCGGGATTCCCAGGCAGACGAGCCCCCCGTCGGCATGGCGAAGCGCAGCTTCAAGCTCACCCACGCCACCACGCAGCGGAACCTCCTCCTTGACGTGTTCGCGTGCGAAGTCAGGGAGATCGAAGGCACTGATCTGTTGTCGCTTGACGCGGTACCGCGCGTTCATCCCGTCCATGAGGATCTGCGCGGCCACCGTTCGCCACGCGGGCAGCTCATCGTCGGGGCCGTACCCGTTCAACTCTCGGCTTGCCCAGTCTCGCAGCTCGGCTGACCTGGTCTGCCCACCAAGAGCCACGCACTTGCGAAGCGTGTCGGCGAGAGACACGCCGCTGTCGAGCGCACCCCGCTCGATCTCATCGATCAGCTTGATCTCGCGTCCGCGCATCTGTCCCGCGCTCCCCGTCCCTGCCCCGGTCGATCGGTCGTCACTGACAGTATCCACCACCGTAGATGACCTTGACGGTTGGGCGTGAGGCCGAGGGGCAGGTGACAGATGGCATCCTCACCCGACCAGCCCACGCTCTGCCCACGTCTGGCTGTCACCGCGCCAACGGGAGTTGCCGAGCCGGGCAGGGTCGAGCGAGCGTGCGCCTCGGTACGTCTTGCCCACCCGCAGGTCAAGCAGAAGCGACACCACCTCGCGCTGCTGGCCGATGTTGAGCCGCTCCCACCTCTGTTCAACGCCGGGGCCGACCAGGTCCCGCACCAGCGGAGGCACATCGACATGCTGGGCCTTGCTCTCGGCTGCCTCGATCTCGGCGAGCAACTGCCGCTCGATGCTGGCGAGCCCGGCGGGCGAGATCTCCCCGCGTGCCGCTGCGGCGTACCACTCATCGAGCCGGGCACGCTTCTCCTCCACCTCCTGGCGAGCCTGCTCAGGCTCCCCCGCGTCCTCCGCCGCAGCGAGCAGGTCGAGCGCATCCGGCCGAGACAGCCGAGCCATGAGCACAGTCACCACGAACTGCTCAAGAACGGCCGTCTTCACGCTGACGCAGAACTGCGCCGAGCACAGGTAGGCGTAGTGGGTCCGGTTCTTCTGCACCCGCATTCGTGAGCTGCACACGTCACAGACAGCGGCACCAGAGAGCAGGTGGCGCACTGCAGTGTCTCGCTGCGTCTTCCGCCGTGGGTCGGTCAAGATCGACCGGCAGACCGCGTACGTGCCCTCATCGAGGATCGCTGGCCACTTCGCATCCCCCACGATCTTTCCGAGGTGTACGCGCTTCCCGATGTACCCGGGGTTGAGCAGGGTCCGCCGGATCTGCGACAGCATCCACCCGTGCCCGCCACCCCTCGGTGTGGGGATGCCTCGTCGGTTGAAGTCCTGTGCGATCGACCGGCAAGGCTCCCCGGCGGCTACCCGCCTGGCTGCCTCCCGGACGACCTCGGCCTGGTCCTCGTGGATCACCTGGGCCACGAAGTTACCCCGGTCGTCGTAGGTACGTCGGTACCCGTAGAGCAGCTTGCCGTGCGGCTGGCCGCTGGCAGCCTTGCCACGCACCGATCGCAGGATGCGCTCTCGCGTCTTCTCGCTCTCGTACGCCGAGTCGACGCCGTCCTCTGCCAGGGTGCGCCAGTCTCGCGGGTTCTCAAGGTCGTAGGTTCGCCGATGGGTGACGACATGGATGCGGGCCCGACGGCGACGGCAGAGGTTGAGCAAGCCCGCCCACCCCTCAAGCTCTCGACCACCGCGCGACGACTCCCAGAGGATCAGAACGTCAACGTGCTCGGTGGCGAGGTAGTCGAGCAGCTTGGCGTACTCTTCCCGCTGCTTGCGGGCGTACCGGCTGGCTGAGCGGTCGTTGTCCACGAATACCCGGGCAACGGTCCAAGCCTGGTCGACTGCGTCCTGCTGGCACTCCTGCTCTTGCTCGCCGACCGACCTGCGCTGCCGCTTGTCGTCGTCGCTCACCCGCGCGTAGATGACGGCGATGACTGCGGCGCGTAGACCCGGTTTCGCTTCCCCCATGACGTGCTACCGTAGCACTACCCCCAATGAGCGTTCGTACCGGACACCGCGTTCAGGTGCGTCATGCCGGTGGCCCGGAAGTCCTCCTCGACCGCCACGGGCAGCCGGCTGGTGTCTCCCACGACCAGCCCGGGCAGCAGCCCACCGGGTTCGTCGGGGAGCGGTTCGCAGGCGCGTTGCAGCCCGGTCCGCAGGACCCCCGCGACCCGCTGCGCCCACGGTGGCCGGCCGTGAATGGTGGGCGGCCCGGTCGCGGTGAGCACCGCCGCGGTGAGGTCCCCGCCGCGCGGGGCGGCCAACCGTCCCCGGGCGGTCGCCCGCTGCCCCGGTAGCAGCGTCCGCCACCCTGGATCGGTCGCGAGCACCAGGCCCCGCACCGGGCCGGTCAGCCGCCAGCCCGCCGGATCGGTGAGGCGTACCAGGTCGGCACGGAGGAGCAGGGTGGCCAGGCGGCCGGGGGCACCGCGCACCGGGCGCGGGTCGTCCCGGACCACCAGGTCGGCGGTGACCAGGGCCCGGGCGTCCACCAACGCCCGCACCGGGGCGGCGTCGCGGACCGCGACCCGGGCCGCGGTGGCGGCCGCCCCGCAGAGCACCCCGAGCAGCACGGCGACCACGATCCAGCCGTACCGGCGGACCGGGGTGGGCGGCCGCCCGAGCACCCCGCACAGGTGGAGACCGAGGACCGCGGCCAGACCCCCGGCCACCCCGGCCAGCGCCGCACCCTCACCGGCGCTGAGGCGCAGCCCGGCCAGGGCGGCGAGCCAGGCGGCCACGGCAAGCCCGGCCAGCCGCAGGTCGGGGACGTCGGCCGTCGGGGCCTTCCCATCCGGCGTGAGCGACGGCATCACACCGTCACCAGGTCCTTGAGCTGCTCGTACCGGGCGTCGCCGATGCCCTCGACCTGGCGCAGGTCGGATACGGACCGGAACCCGCCGTGTCGTTCGCGGTGGTCGAGGATCCGCTGGGCGAGCACCGGCCCGACCCCGGGCAGCGCGTCGAGCTGGGCCAGGGTGGCGGTGTTCAGGTTGACCGGCCCGCCCGGCGCGGCCGCGCCCCCGGCTGCCGGCCCGGCGGCGGGCTGGCCGGGCGGGGCGGCGACGCCCACCAGGATCAGCTCGCCGTCGGTGACCTTCCGGGCCGGGTTGAGCAGGGCGACGTCGACCCCGGGCAGCGCCCCGCCGGCCGCCTCGACCGCGTCCGCCACCCGGGCGCCGGCCGGCAACCGGACCAGGCCGGGACGGCGTACCTTGCCGGCGACGGCGACCACGAGCGGCGCCGACGCCGCGCCGGACGACCCGGCCGGGGACGGCTCCGGCCCGTCCGACGCGCCGGCCACCGCGACCGGGGGCACCGGCTCGGCGTGCGGCCGGGACCGCCAGGCCCAGAAGCCGGCGACCAGCACCACGACGGCGGCCACGACGGCGAGGGCGCGGATGCCGCGCCGGCCGGGGTCGAAGGCGCCCGGGCCGGGTAGCCGGGACGTCCGGCGACCGGTCTCCGTGGCGTCGGCGACGCCGGCCCGACCCTCGCCTGTCGGGGTCGTCGCCGGCCCGCTCTCGCGGAGGCCGGGCACGTCCACGACGTCCGGGTCGGATGGGGGCATCGCCGGACCACGGCCAGCCGACCGGAGGGGCAGCCGGCCGGGGGGCGAAGGCGGGCGCGGCCCGGCGGCCAGCACATCTGGAGGGAAGGAGGCGGCTCGCCCCGATGCCGGCTGGTCCGGAGGGCAACTCGGGACCGGCCGGTCGGGACGAGAAGGCACGGTCGACCCGGACTGCGCAGGGTCATCCGGCCAGAGGGTCGCGCCGAACGGCCCCGACTCGGCAAGCGCCGACGGGACCGCGACGGACCACGCCCGCTCGTCGCCGGGCACCGGACCGGACCGGGTGGCCGGCGGGGCGGGGGCGACCGCCACCGGGTCGAACAGCCGGGAGAGGCGCTGCCGTACCTTCGTCTCCTCGTCGTCTGGCACGGCTCGGGACGCTACGGCGGCGGGACGCGCGCGCCCATGGCGGCGACGCTTCGCTGTGGACGACGGAGCGCGCTGTGGACGACGCCCTGATCATGCCCCGGTTGTGCTGGCGGGCGGGCGAGAGCGCGCGCGTGGACCGGCGTACGGCGTCGAAGTCGGCGAAGGGCGTCAGGACGATCGGACGCGGCAGCACGGTGCTCACCGTGCCTCCGGGTCGAGGCCGAGCGCCGCCCGGCCCCCGTCCACCGGCAGGGTCACCCCGTTGACGAACGCGGCCTGCGCCGACAGCAGGAAGGCCACCACGTCGGCGACCTTGCCGGCATGCCCGATCCGGCCCACGGGGTGCAGCCGGGCCAGCTCCGCCCCGACCCGGTCCGCCTCCTCGGGGGCCAGGCCGGCCAGGAAGGCGGCGTGCCGCTCGGTGTGGACCGAGCCGAGCGCGACCGCGTTGGCCCGGATGCCCTGCCGGCCGTACTCGACGGCGAGCGCCCGGATCAGCCCCTCCACGGCGGCCTTCGCGGTGGCGTACGGCAGCGCCCCCGGAACCGCCCGGCGGGCCTGGTGGGAGGAGACGTTGACGATCGCGCCGCCGGTGCCGGCGGCGCGGAAGCGGCGTACCGCGGTGGCTGCCCCGACCACGGCGGGGCGCAGGTTCCGGTCGATCAGCGCGCACACCTCGGCGGCGGGCGCGGTGTGCAGGGAGGCGTCCTGGAACACCGCGGCGTTGTTGACCCAGCCGGACAGTGGCGCGACGGCCTCGGCGAGATCCGCCGCCCGCGCGGTGACCGCCTCGTCGGACGCGTCGCCGGTCACCGGGCGGAGCCGATCGGCGGCGGGATGGTCGGCCAGCCAGGTCAGCGCCGCCGGGTCGGGCTCGATGACGACCACGGTGCCGCCGTCGGCGGCGAGGCGTTCGGCGATCGCCCGCCCGACGCCGCGGCCGCCGCCGGTGACCACGTAGGAACACCGGGGCTCCGGCCGCCCGCGGTGACCGCCTGGGACGATCCGGCGACCGGGCCGCCGTCGGTCGGCGGGGACGGCACCGGCTCACCCCGCCGGGCGGCGGTGGATGACCACGCTGGCCAGGCCCGGTCCGGCGTGTGCCGCGACCACCGCCCCGGCCTGGGTGACGTGGGTGTCGTGCAGCCGGTCGCCGAGCCGCTCGGTCAGGTCCGCCACCAGCTGCTCGGCGCGCTGCGGCGCTGCCAGGTGGTGCACCGCGAGGTCCACCTCCGCGTCGCCGGCGGCTTCGACCGCCAGGTCGACGAGGCGGGCCACGCCCCGGCCGGCGGTGCGGACCTTGTCCCGGATCACGATCGTGCCGTCCGGCATGTGCATGATCGGCTTCACCGAGAGGGCGGTGCCGAGCAGCGCCTCGGCCGCGTTGATCCGGCCGCCCCGGCGCAGGAACTCCAGGGTGTCCACGTAGAAGAAGATGGTGGTCCGGTCGATCGCGTCGACCGCGGCGCGGCGCACCCCGTCGAGGTCCGCGCCCGCGTCGGCGGCCCGGGTGGCGGCGAGCACCGGGAAGCCCAGGCCCATCCCGGTGGAGCGGCTGTCGACCACGGCGACGCGGTCGCCGAACTCGGTGGCGGCGAGGCGGGCCGCGTCGACCGTGCCGGAGAGCTCGGCCGACAGGTGCACCGAGACCACGGCGTCGGCCCCGCCGTCGAGCAGCGTCCGGTAGACCTGCGCGAACTGGTCGGGGGCCGGCCGGGAGGTGCTCACCGAGACCCGCCGGCCGCTCAGTGCCCGGGTGGCGTCCTCCGGGAACGTCTCGACGCCTTCCAGCCCTTCCGCGCCGTTCAGTACGACGGTCAGCGGAACGACGGTGAGCCGGTGCGCCTGGATCAGCTCGGGCGGGAGGTAGGCGGTGGAGTCGGTGACGACCGCGACGGGCATGCCCGGCACGCTAGCCGATGTCGGGACGACGCGCCTCAGACCGCGTCGGTCGACGCGGGCGGCGTGACGAGGCCGACATTGTGCGCCCGCAGGTGCCAGCCCCGGACGTCGTCGTGACGCAGCTCGGTCCAGTGGCAGTTGCCCAGCGACCCGATGGTGCGCAGCACCGAATGGTCCCAGCCGAGCAGGTGACCGACACCCTGCCGGGCGCCGCCGCCGTGCGTGGTCACCACGACGGTGCCGCCGACAGCCAGGTCGGCCGCGTCCTGGAACGCCGCGCCGAGGCGTTTGCCCAGGTCATCGAGGGTCTCGATGCCGGCGCCCGGGTCGGGGTCACCGGCGCGCCAGCGCGCGTACTCGTCGGGGAAGCGCTCGGCCACCTCGTCGAGGGCGAGGCCCTGCCACTGGCCGAAGTGGCGCTCACGCAACCGGGCGTCGGCGCGTACCGGCAGCCCGGTCAGCGCGGCGAGAGCGGCGGCGGTGTCGGCGGCCCGGCGCAGGTCGCTGGCGACGATGGCATCCGGACGCAGCGCGGCGAGGACCGCTGCGCCGGCCCGGGCCTGCTCCCGGCCGAGGTCGTTGAGGGGTACGTCGGTCTGCCCCTGGACCCGGCTGGTGGCGTTCCAGTCGGTGTTGCCGTGCCGCCAGATGATCAGGCGGGTCATTCGGCGGCGGCGCCGGCCGCGGAGTCCGCCAGGTCCCGGTCCACGAAGGGGATCTGCGGGCAGTCCTTCCAGAGCCGGTCGAGGGCGTAGAACTCGCGCTCCTCGGTGTGCTGCACGTGCACCACGATGTCGACGTAGTCGAGCAGCACCCAGCGGCCCGCCCGCTCACCCTCACGGCGGACCGGCTTGGCCTTCTCCGGCAGCTCCAGCAGCCGCTCCTCGATGGCGTCGACGATGGCGAGCACCTGACGCTCGTTCGGAGCGGCGGCCAGCACGAACGCGTCGGTGATGGCGAGCTGGTCGCCCACGTCGATGATGACGATGTCCTGCGCCTTCTTGTCGGCCGCGGCCTGGGCGGCGGCCATCGCCAGCTCGTGAGCGCGTTCGGAAACTGTCACCGTTCTCCTTCGATCAACCGTACGACCCTCCAAGCCTCTCACACCCGGTGGCGTGGTGACTTGTCAGTTCTGGTCGATTACCAGGACAAAGCCCCATTTTATCGGCGAAATCACCGCTGATAGAGTCGCCGTTTGGCGATGTACTGCACCACACCGTCGGGCACCAGGTACCAGACCGGCTCGCCGCGGGCCACTCGCGCCCGGCAGTCCGTCGACGAGATCGACATGGCCGGGACCTGCACCAGGCTGACCGTGTCGGCCGGCAGGTGCTGGTCGGAGAGCTCGAAGCCGGGCCGGGTCACCCCGATGAAGTGGGCCAGGGCGAGGACCTCGTCCAGGTCCTTCCAGGAGAGGATCCGCTCCAGCGCGTCCGCGCCGGTGATGAAGAAGAGCTGGACCTTCGGGCCGTACTCGGCCTGCAGGTCGCGGAGCGTGTCGACGGTGTAGGTGGGGCCACCCCGGTCGATGTCGACCCGGCTCACCTGGAAGCGCGGGTTGGAGGCGGTCGCGATCACCGTCATCAGGTAGCGGTCCTCGGCCGAGCTGACCGGCTCGTCCGCCTTCTGCCAGGGCTGCCCGGTGGGGACGAAGACGACCTCGTCGAGGCCGAACCGGTCGGCCACCTCACTCGCGGCGACCAGGTGCCCGTGGTGGATCGGGTCGAAGGTGCCGCCCATGATGCCGATCCGCCGGATGTCTTCCTCCACCCCGTGATCGTAGGGGCCGCCGGCAGGACCCGGCGCGCGGCCGGTGTGGCGGGAGGGGCTTCCCACGCCCGGCACTCACCCATATACTCGCCTACGAGTACTCGGCAGCAAGTAATGAGTGGAGGAGTGCGATGCCCGGGCGGCGGAAGGTCGGCAACCTCACGGCGCTCGCCGTGCTCGCCGTCCTGGTCGAGCGTCCGATGCACCCGTACGAGATGGCCACCACCCTCCGCGACCGCGGCAAGGACCAGGACATGGGGATCAAGTGGGGGTCCTTCTACACGGTCGTGCGCAACATGGAGCGGCACGGGCTGATCGCGGCGGTGAAGAGTGTCCGCGAGGGCCGCCGCCCGGAGCGCACCGTCTACCGGATCACCGACGAGGGTCGGGCCGAGCTGGTCGACTGGGCCCGCGAGCTGGTCGCCACGCCGGTGGCGGAGCACCCCCGCTTCCGCGCCGGGCTGTCGGTGCTCGCCGCGCTGCACCCCGACGAGGCCGTGACGCTGCTGCAAGGACGGCTCTCGCAGCTGGAGGACGGGATCAGGACCGAGCGTGCGGCGCTCGCGGAGCACGCCCGCCTGGTGCCTCGCCTGTTCCTGGTCGAGAACGAGTACGACCTGACGATCCGGGAGGCGGAAGCCGCCTGGATCCGCTCCCTGCTGGCCGAGCTCAGCTCGGGCAGCTACCCGGGGCTGGACGAGTGGCGGGCCTACCACGAGGCCGGCGCACCCGAGCCGGGCCCGACGGGCGGGGGCGGTACCACCACGTGACGGACGGCCCCGGCACGGTGCGCCAACACCGCGCCGGGGCCCTTACCTCGAACCGACACCTGAAGGCGCCCGGCCCGAAGCGGCAACCACGAGGATACCGGCGCTCCCTCCAGGTGGGTTCGGCACGCAGCACCACCGACGACCCCTGGGAGGGACCGTGTCCAGAAAGAGCACAGCAATCGTCATCGGCGGCGGCATCGCCGGTCCGGTGACCGCGTTGGCCCTGCACCGTGCCGGCATCGCCGCCAGCGTGTACGAGGCGTACCCGAGCACCGCCGACGGCATCGGCGGCACCCTCGCGCTCGCGCCCAACGGCGTCGCGGCGCTGCGCCTGGTCGGCGCGGACGAGGCGGTCACCGCGCTCGCCACCCCGATCGACCGGCAGCTGCTGGCGGTGGGCCACAAGCAGGTGGCCCTGCCCGGCCTGGCCGGGGTGCCGCCGCTGCGCGTGGTACGGCGCAACGCGCTGCACCAGGTGCTGCACGACCGGGCCGTCGCCGAGGGCGTGGTCATCGAGCACGGCAAGCGCCTGGTCGGCGTACGGGAGACGACCAGCGGGGTGACCGCCCGGTTCGCCGACGGCAGCACCGCCGAGGCCGACGTGCTGATCGGCGCGGACGGGGTCCACTCGACGGTGCGCACCCTGATCGACCCGCACGCCCCCGGGCCGAGGTTCACCGGGCTGCTGGGCTTCGAGGCGGTGGCCCGGCACGAGGTGACCACGGAACCCGGCACGATGACCTTCGCCTTCGGCCGGCGCGGCTACTACCTCTACTGGCCCGAGCCCGGTGGCGGCACCCGGTGGGGGGTCAACCTGCCGCAGGACCGGCCGCTGAGCCTCACCGAGGCCCGCGCCGTGCCGCCGGCCGAGTGGCTGCGCACCCTGCGCGCGGCCTACGGTGACGACGCCCCGGGCCGCGAGCTGATGGCCACCAGCAGCGCGGAGGAGCTGCAGGTGGTGGGCTCGCTGCACATCATGCCGCCGGTGCCGCACTGGCACCGGGGGCGGATGGTGCTGGTCGGTGACGCGGCGCACGCCCCGTCCAACAGTTCCGGGCAGGGCGCCTCGCTGGCCATCGAGAGCGCCGTGCAGCTGGCCCGCTGCCTGCGTGACCTGCCCGACGTCCCGTCCGCCTTCGCCGCGTACGAGCGGCTGCGGCGCGACCGGGTGCAGAAGGTGGCGACGCGGGCGGCGCGGATCAACCGGAAGAAGGCCCCGGGTCCGGTGGCCCGGGCGATCATGCCGGTGCTGATGCCGCTGTTCATCAAGGCCGCCATGAACCCGGAGAGGACGATCGGCCCCGAGCAGCGCTACGTCATCGACTGGGACGCTCCGGTGACGGCGGATCCGGTCGCGCGCTGAACCCGCATCGGGGGTGGCGCACCCGGTCGGATGCGCCACTCCCGGCCCCGGGTCAGGCGCCTGCGGCGGCCACCGCCGTCCGGGCCACCAGCGCGCGACGCAGGTCGTCGTCGAGGTCGACGACCCGCCGGCGCAGGCCCGGCGTGAGGTCGTCGCGGGCCAGCAGCGCCGCGGCCAGCTCCCGGGTGGACTGCGCCACGGCGTAACGGGGGAAGGCCAGGGTGGCCACCCGGTCGGCCGTCCACGGGGTACGCAGCCGCGCCGCCGCCGGCATGTCGGCGAAGTACCGCTCGACGTACCCGGCGGTCAGGTCGGCCTGCTCCGGTTGCCAGAAGCCCTCCGCGGTGGCCTCGACGAGCCGGTTGGACAGTTCCGCGTTGCGGGTGACGATCTCCCAGGCGACCCGTTTGGCGTCGGGGTCGGGCAGCGCGGCACGGCAGCCCGCGGCCCGCTCGGCGCCGGTGGCGCTGCGGTCGGCGGCGGCCTCGGCGGTGATCTCCGGCTCGCCGGCCGCGCCCAGCACCACCAGCCGGCGGAGCAGCGCCCACCGCAGGTCGGTGTCCACGGCCAGCCCCTCCGGCACGCCCTTGCCGGCCAGCCAGCCGGCGAGCAGCCGGGTGTCGACGGTGGCGGCGATCAGGCCCCGGGCCGAGGCGAGTTGCAGCGACCCACCGGCCGGAGCGGTGGCCAGCAGCGCGGCGCAGGCCCCGGCGATCCGGAGCAGGGCGGCGTCCCGGGCCAGCGGCTCCAGGTAACGGTCGACCAGGTTCCGGCTCAGGGTGAGCACGTCCTCGGCGATGATCACCTCGCTCTCGGCGGGCAGCGCCGCCGCGATGAGCGCGACCACCGCGGCCACCGGCCGCTCACCGTCGGTGGCGGCGTCCAGCGCCTCGCCCCAGAGCAGCGCCCGGGCCAGCGGGTCGTCCAGGCCGGGGAGCACCATTGGCACCGCGTCCGCGGAGGCGGAATCGAGCCGGATCTTGGCGAAGGTGAGGTCACCGGCGTTGGGCAGCAGCAGGCCGGTGGCCGGCTGGCCGACCAGCCCGGTCAGCTCGGTGCGGCCGCGGTCGGTGTCCGGGTCGAGGTCCACCTCGAAGCGGCGCGTCGGGGCGTCGGCGGCGTACCGGGCGACGCCGATGCGGTGCGGGCGCAGCACCGGGTACGCCTCCGGCGCGGTCTGCACCACGGCCGCCTCGGTCCACCGGCCGTCGGCGTCCACCGCGGTGACCATCCGCAGCGTGTTGACCTGCGGGCGGCGCAGCCAGCGCTCGGCCCAGTCGGTGAGGTCGCGACCGCTCGCCGCGCCGAGGCTGTCGAGCAGGTCGGCGAGGGTGGCGTTGGCGAACCGGTGCTTGGCGAAGTGCGCGTTCAGGCCGGCCAGGAAGGCGTCGTCGCCGAGCCAGGCGACAAGCTGGCGCAGCACGCTGGCGCCCTTGGCGTACGAGATGCCGTCGAAGTTGAGCAGGCCCTGGGCGGCGTCGGACACCTCCTCGGGAGCGACCGGGTGGGTGGAGGGACGCTGGTCGGCCGCGTACCCCCACGCCTTGCGGCGCATGGCGAAGGTGGTCCACGCCTGGTCGAAGCGGGTCGCCTCGGCGGTGACCCGGGTGCCCAGGTACTCGGCGAAGGACTCGTTCAGCCAGAGGTCGTCCCACCAGCGCATGGTGACCAGGTCGCCGAACCACATGTGCGCCATCTCGTGCGCGATGGTGGTGGCCCGCAGCTCCCGCTGGGTGTCGGTGACCGCCGAGCGGAACACGTAGTCGTCGCGGATGGTGACCAGGCCCGGGTTCTCCATGGCACCGGCGTTGAACTCCGGCACGAACGCCTGGTCGTACTTGCCGAACGGGTAGCGCTCGGCGAAGAGCTGGTGGAAGCGGTCGAAGCACTGCCGGGTGACGGTGAAGATCTCGTCGGCGTCGGCGTCCAGGTGGGTGGCCAGCGAGCGCCGGCAGTAGAGGCCGAGCGGGATGCCGTCGTGCTCGTCGTGCCGGACGTGCCACGGACCGGCGATCAGGGTGAAGAAGTAGGTGGCCAGCGGCGCGGTGGGGGCGAACTCCCAGCGGCCCGGGTGGGGCGTGGCGGCGACCGCGCCGTTGGCCGCGACGGTCCACTCGGGCGGGGCGGTGACCGAGAGGGTCACCGGGGCCTTCAGGTCGGGCTGGTCGAAAGCGGCGAAGATCCGCTGCACGTCGTCGAGGAACGACATCGCGTACAGGTAGGTCTCGCCGTCGGCCGGGTCGACGAAGCGGTGCAAGCCTTCGCCGGTGTTCGAGTACGCCATCTCGGCCTCGACCGTGAGGGTGTTCGTCGCGGCCAGCCCGGTCAACGGCAGCCGGTTGTCGTCGAGCGTCCCCGGGTCGAGGTCGCGGTCGTTGAGGCGTACCCCGAGGAGTTTCGCGGGTTTGACCTCGACGAAGGTGCCGGCGTCGGGGGTTGCCCGGAACCGGATGGTGACGGACGAGCGGAACCGCTCGCCGTCACCGGTCAGGTCGAGGTCCACCTGGTAGGACTCGACGGTAATCAACGCGCCACGCGCGGTTGCCTCTACACGGGTCAGGCTCGGCATCCGCTTATCCTGCCCGATAGGGCCTGGCCGGGCTCTCCCCTGACGCGGCGATGGAGGAACAGATGGGTCAGCACCCCAAGGGCGACTTCGACCTCTCCCGGGCGGTCTGGCAGCGGGCCGAGGGCGACACCTCCGAGAGCGCCGTGGAGGTGGCCTTCGTCGACGAGCTGATCGGGATGCGCAACTCGGCCGAGCCGGACGGCCCGGTGCTGGTCTTCACGCAGGCCGAATGGGACGCCTTCGTGGCGGGCGCCCAGGACGGCGAGTTCGACCTAACCTGAGGGGCGGCGGTCTGCGCCATGTCCTAGTCACCGTCGCCCCAGCCGAGGCCGCCAGGGCCGGGCGCGTGGTGGAAGCCGGGGTGGTCCGCGACGTCGGCGCAGCGTTCACCGTCGGGCCCCACCGCGCCGCAGAACAGCCGCTGGGCGCGGTGCCAGGCGTCCGCCGGGGAGACCGCCGAGGCACCGAGCGCCAGCTCTGGACGGAGCAGGCTCAGCGCCTCGGCGTACGCGACGGCCAGCTCCCGGGCGACCGACGGGTCGGCCGCCTCGAAGCCGAGATGCACGGTGAAGAACCGGGCCGGCCGGGCCGCGCCCCGGCGAGCTGGCGCGATCAGCGCCTCCGCCCGCTCGCCCCGGCTCGTGCCGAGCCCGGCCACCACCCGCCGCCAGCGCCCCGCCCGGTTGTCCCGCATCCGTCCTCCCCGTCTCCGGTGCCGCCCGCCGGTCCGGTCGATTGCCCCCGGACCACCGGTGGTGTCCCACGACCGGCACGCCGCCGGCCCGGACCCAGCGAACCAGCATTCCGCCGTCCTGGGAGGGGCCAGCTACGGCGCCGAGGCTGGCCCCTCCCCCGGCCCACGGCGTGTGCCAGGGTGGCCGCCGGGACGGGATTCACCCACCCTGACGTGGGTAGAAGGGCAGCGACCGTGCCGTGTCGCCGCCAGGAGCAGCCGATGAGCGCCATCCCCACCGACCGGAGCCCGGAGAGCACACTGGCGTTCCTGCGCGCGGGCTACCGGTTCGTCGGCGACCGGTGCGACCGGCACGGCAGCGACATCTTCCAGACCCGGCTGCTGCTGGAGCCGACCATCTGCCTGCGTGGGCGGCCCGCCGCCGAGCTCTTCTACGACAACGACCGCTTCGTCCGGCACGGGGCCATGCCGGCGCGGGCACAGCGCACCCTCACCGGGGTCGGTGGTGTGCAGGGGCTCGACGACGACGCGCACCGGGCCCGCAAGGCGATGCTGATGTCGATCATGACGCCCGCCGCGATCCGCCACCTCGGGCAGCTCTTCGACGACGAGTGGCGGGCCCGCCTCCCGGTCTGGGCCGAGCGCGGTCCGGTGGTGCTCTACGACGAGGTCGGCCGGATTCTGACCCGGGCGGCCTGCGCCTGGGCGGGGGTGCCGCTGGCCGAGGCGGACGTGGCCCGGCGCGCCGACGAGCTGCACGCCATGATCGACGCGCCGGCCGCGGTCGGCCCCCGGCACTGGCGGGGTGTGCTCGCCCGCCGGCGCGCCGAGCGCTGGCTCGGGGACCTGATCGGCCGCGCCCGCGGCGGCGCCCTGCCCGCACCGGAGGGGAGCGCGCTGCGGGCGGTCGCCGGGCACCGCGACGAACGGGGACGGCCACTGCCCCGCCGGATCGCGGCGGTGGACCTGCTGAACGTTCTCCGGCCGACGGTCGCGATCGACCGGTTCGTGGTCTTCGCCGCGCTGGCCCTGCACGACCACCCGGGGTGGCGGGAGAGGGTCCGCGGCGACGACACCGCGACCGAGAGCTTCGTGCAGGAGGTACGCCGCTACTACCCCTTGTTCCCGGTGGCCGCGGCCCGGGTACGGCGCTCCTTCGAGTGGCAGGGGCACCCGTTCCCGCAGGGTCGCCGGGTGCTGCTCGGCCTGTACGCCACCAACCACCACCCGCAACTGTGGCCCGAGCCGGAGCGGTTCCGGCCGGAACGGTTCGCCGGCTGGCGGGGCGACCCGTTCAGCCTGATCTCGCAGGGCGGCGGCGACCACTTCACCGGGCACCGCTGCGCCGGCGAGTGGCTCACCATCGAGCTGATGAAGCGTGCGGTCACCAACCTCACCGGCACGCTGAGCTACCAGGTCCCGCCGCAGGACCTGGCGCTGACCCTCAGCCGGGTGCCCGCCCTGCCGCCGAGCGGGTTCCTGATCGACGCGGTGCGCCGCACCGAGTGATCAGCGCGCCACCTCGCACACCAGGTCGGTGATCTGGCCGGAGTCGTCGCAGCGGGTCTTGCGGAGCGTCACCGGCCCGAGGTCGGGGCTGTCGAAGAGGCGTACGCCGCCGCCGAGCAACACCGGCACCAGGTGCACGATCAACTCGTCGAGCAGCCCGGCGCGCAGGCACTGCCGGGCGACGTCGGCGCCGAACACGCCCACGTCCCGGTCACCGGCGGCGGCGCGGGCCCGGGTGACCGCCTCGCCGATGTCGCCCGACAGAAAAGTGATCCCGTCGACCGGTGCGGCCGGCCGGTGGGTCAGCACGAAGACCGGCCCGGACCAGGCCCCGCCGTAGGTGCGGCGGGGCCCTTCCCCGGGCCGGTTGCCCAGGTCGTACCCGCGCCGGCCGGAGAGAATCGCGCCGGTGCGGCGCACCGTCTCCCCACCCAGCGGACCGGCGGCGCCGTGCCCGAACATCCAGTCGGCCGAGTCGTCCGGCGGGGCGATGAACCCGTCGAGCGACATGGTGACGTGCCAGATGATGCGCGCCATCGCGCCTCCTCGCGCCGCCCACCCCGGGGCGGGCGGGACCGGCGTCCATCATGGACGACGGGTGTGACAGCCGGCCGCTCCGCAAACCACCGCCCGGTGCTGTCCGGGGCGCTGCTGGTCGCCCGGCCGGGACCGGCGAGTGACGCCGCCACCCGCTCCCCGACGTCCCGGCTCCCGGGTCCGGTCAGGCCGGGTGCTCCTGCCTCGACCGGCGCCCGGACGGGTCGCGCCGGGCGTCGCCCACCTGCCCGGTCTCGATGAGCGACTTGATCCGGCGCAGCCCGCCGCGCAGCGCCAGGTCCGGGTCGTGACCGCCGGCCAGGCCGAGCGCCCGGCGTACCGGGCCGGACCGCCAGCGCAGCTCGGCCCGGATCTCGGTGCCCCGGTTCTGCGGCATCGGCACCAGCTCCACCCGGCCGTGCTGGGCCACCGGCCCTTCGACGACCCGCCAGCTCAGCCGGCCCGGACCGTCGACGGTCACCTCGGCCCGCCACTCGACGCCGCGCCCGGCCGGGTCCCTGGCCACGCAGCGCCACCGGTTCTCGTCGAGCTGCTTCAGGGTCGCCCACTCGGCCAGCCCGCGGTCCAGCCGTTCCCGGTCGGTCCAGAAGCCGATCACCGCCTCGATCGGCCGGTCCACGGTGATGTCCCGGTGGACGACGTACCAGCCGTCCTGCCGCACGGGTCGATGCCGTCGGCGGGCCAGCGCCCGGCCGACCCCGACCCCGACCACCGCGGCGGCGCCGGCCACGGCCCACCTGGTTGCGTTCCTGGTCATCACGTCCCCTCCGCCCAGGCGTCCGGTCTGGATCGCCCGCGCCCGGATGCCCGGGATGCCGCGACCGAAACGGGCCGCTGTTTGATCACCGGAATTTCGGGCAAGCTGCGCCACCCATCGGGCCCGGCGGAGGTGAGGGAAGCCATGCGGGCGTACCACGAGTCGGCGCGGCTGCTGGCCGCGCTGGTGGGGGCCGCGGCGGCGGCCGCCACGCTCACCACCGGTCGGCCGGGGCGGTTGTCCCGGGTCGCCGCGGCGGCGGCCGGTGCCCTGGTGGGCCGGCGACTCGCCGGTGCGCTCCGTCCTCCGGGCCGGCGGACCGACGACCGCGCCCGCCCGTCCCACCGGATGGAGAACGGGCCGGACGAGTTGCGGCTCTGGGTGGCGGCCGACCTCCCGGCGCGTCCGCGCCCGGCCACGGATCCGCTGTCGAGCTGAGCCTGCCCCGGCGTGCCACCACCGGACCGGCCGCACCGGGCCCCGCCGGGTCGTTCTCGACCTCAGCTCCACCGGGTCCGCCGAACCCGGCGCCCGGCACCGCCCGCGCACGCGACAGCTCGCGGCCACCCCCGGGCGTCCTACCAGGTGTGGCCGCGAGCTGCGGCGTACGAGGACGGTCAGTACCGGACCTGTTCGCGCGGCTGCTGCGCGGTGTCCCGCACCTCGTGCGCTGCGGAGCGGGTGTCGTCCCGGGCCGTCTGCGCGGCCTCCTCGGCGGTCGACCGCACCGACTCGGCGGCGTGCTGGGCCGGCCCGCGCAGCTCGTCCCGGAGCTCGCCGGCGACCTCGCCGAACTTCTCCTTCACCACGTCCCCGTGCTCGGCGGCCTTCTCCTTGACCTGCGCGGCGACCTGCTGCTCGCGGCGGGTGGCCGGGATCAGCGAGGAGACCAGCATCCCGACGCCGAAGGCGATCACCCCGGCGGCGATGGGGTTGCCCTGGGACCTCTCCCGGAGCACCCCCGGCGCCCGGTGGGCGGCGTCGCCGACCGTCGAGGCCGCCGAGGAGGCGTGGTCGCCCACCGAGCGGGCGTGGTGGCCGGTGCTGTGGCCCAGGTCCGATGCGCTTCCCATCACCTTGTCCTTCACGTTCGACAGCGCGCTACGGGCACGCTGCTTGCGGTCGTCGACGATGCGGCTCGGGCTGACCTTGTACGCCAGGGCGTCCACGTCCGAGCTCAGGTTGTTGCGGGTGGCCTCGATCTCCCGGCGGATCTGGTCGGGGTCGGTGCTCATCGGGTGACTCCCTCCGGGTGCGGCTTGAGCGCGTCGGGAATGCGCTGCACGCTGTCGTTGGTCTGCTTGAGGCCGCGGATCCGCTCGGCGTTCTTCTTCCCCATCGAGTAGAGGACCCCGGCGATCGCGGCCCAGAGGACGGCCACGATCAGCGCGGCCCAGCCGGCGTCCATCACGTTCGACAGCCCGGCCCAGAGCGCGATGGAGAGGAAGAGCGCCACCATGTAGCCGCCGAAGCCGGCACCACCGAACAGACCGGCGGCCTTGCCCGCCTTCTTCCCCTCCTGGCGGATCTCCGCCTTGGCGAGCTCGACCTCCTGCCGCAGCAGGGTGGACAGGTCGGTGGTCACCTGGCGCATCAGCTCGCCGATGGAGCTGCCCCGGACCTCGTCCGCGGTGTGCGGGGCGCCCGCCGGGCGGTGTCCGGGGTCCAGGCCGGGCCCCTGCGTCGGCACGCTCATGCCGTCGCCTCCCCTTCTGTCGATCACGGACGGGTGACGCCGCTGGACGGGACGCCCGGCAGCGGGTCGGTCCGCTCCGCCGGGGGCAGCGGCTGGCCGGTGCCGCCCGCCGGGTCGACCCAGGTGTCCGGCGCGCCCGCGCCGGGGTGGGTCGCGCCCGGGGCCGGCTCGGCGTAGCTGCCGGGGGTCGGGTCGAGGTAGCCGCCCGGCGGGATCTGGTCCGGCACGGCCCGGGCGGTCGGGATGACGGCGGTCCGGTCCGGGTCGTACGCCGGCTGGCCGGCGCCGTCGCCGACGGCGGCGATGTTGCGGGTCAGCCGGCCGGCGACCACGCCGAGCAGCGCGGCGCCGACCAGGAAGGTGCCGGGGTTGCGGCGGGCGTAGTTCTTCACCTCGTTGAGGATGTCGCCCGGCTCCCGCTGCTCCAGCCAGCCGGCCGCGCCGTGCACCCGGTCGGCGGCCTGGTGGGCCAGCTCGGTGACCGGTCCAGCGCCGCCGCCGTTCTGCGCCATCGAGCGCATCTCCTCGGCCAGCGAGCGGAGTCCGGTCGCGGCGCGCTGCTGCTGCTGGCCGGCCTGGGTGGTCACCTGGTCGCGGGCCTCGCCGTACAGGTTGCGGGCCTGCCGCTTCGCCTCGCCGACGACCTCCCTGCCCTGCTCCCTGGTCGTCTGGGCGACCGCGCCGCCGGCGTTCGCCGCCTCCGAGCCGACCTGACGGGCCTGGTCGCGAACCCCGCCGCCGTTGCTCGACTCGTACGTCGCGGACGAGGGTGAAATATCGTAGGTCATGGGGTTCCTTCCGCTCGGATGGTCGTAGCGGTTGTGCTCGGGGGATCACGCCGAAATTGTTTTCAGCATGACAACTGACCTACCCCTGGTCGTCGGGTCCATGCCTGATTCGTCATTTCTCTGCGGAGCCGCCCCGGCCTGATCACAGAATGGAGGGTCTGCCCGACCCGGGCGGCGGCTGCTCCACGGAGGTGACAGCGATGGCACGTGACGTGCGCGGACGCGCTCCGGCCCGGTCCCGTCCGGCGATCCAGAAGGTTGCCCTCGCGGTGGCCGCCGTCCTCCTGCTGATCGGCGTGCTCGGGTTCGTCCCCGGGCTCACCACGCACTACGGGGACCTCGCATTCGCCGGTCACCGCTCCGAGGCGAAACTGTTCGGCCTGTTCCAGGTGTCGGTGCTGCACAACCTGGTGCACCTGGTCTTCGGCCTGGCCGGGCTGGTGCTGGCCCGCACGATCCCCGGGGCGCGGCTCTTCCTGGCCGGGGGTGGCGCCATCTACCTGGCCATCTGGCTGTACGGCTTCGGGGTGGACCGGGAGAGCGCGGCGAACTTCGTGCCGTTCAACGACGCCGACAACTGGCTGCACCTCTTCCTCGGCTTCGGCATGCTCGTCACGGGCTTGCTGCTCTCCAACGAGGTGGGCACCGGCGGCCGGCTGGACACCCCGATCGATCGGCCTTGACCTGCGCCACCCGGCCGGGTGGTGACAGCTCGACACGCCGTCACGCCGTCACGCCGGCTTGCCCGAGATTTGCCCGGGGCAACGGAGGATCACCACGGGGAAGTGACCCTGACGAGGAGGCGGGCTCGGCCAAGGCGTGGCCGAATACAACGAGATGGAGGCGCCGCAGAACGGGGCCGCCCTGATCAGCGCCGGGCACTTCCTCGGCACCAGCGACTTCTGGTTCCAGTCGATGCAGGACCGGCAGAGCGAGTTCCTCGCCGTGGGTGTGCTGATTCTGCTGAGCATCGTCCTGCGGCAGCACGGCCGCCCCGAGTCCAAGCCGGTCACCGCCGCGCGCCGAGATGGCCGCCTGAGCCGCGACCGTCGCCGCCGTCAGGCGGCGACCGGCAGTCGCTTGGCGAAGCAGGCGCGGTACGGGTTGTCGACATACTCGCCGTACACCGGGATGGGCTGGTAGCCGCAGGAACGGTAGAGGCCGATGGCGGCCGGCAGGTAGGTGCCGGTCTCCAGGCACACCGTGGTGTGCCCCTGCTGGAACGCCAACTCCTCCAGCGCGGCCAGCAGGTGCCGGGCGACGCCCCGCCCCCGGTACGCCGGCCGGACGTACATCCGCTTGAGCTCACCGGTGTCGGCGTCCAGGGGCTGGATCCCGCCGCAGGCGATCGCCCGGCCGCCGTCCACCACGACCAGGTAGCGGATGCCGTCGTGGGTGAGTGTCGCCTGCCCGTCCAGGCCGCCGTCGGTCTCGCGCAGCTCGCGCTGTTCGGCGATGACCAGGGCGGCGAGCTCGGGGTCGGCGGCCGGGCGGGGTTCGATCAGCATGGCGCAACGCTAGGGCGGACGGATTTCGCGGAGGTTTCCGGCCAACGACCCGAACACGGACGCAGCGGAACTACTCCCAGTCCTCGTCGTCGTCCGCCTCCGCCGCCGCGGCGGCCTCGATCTCGTCCTCCGGGCGCCGCCGGCGTGCCTTGCGGGCGGCCAGCCGCTCGGCGGCCGTGGCCCGGGTCGACTTCTCCTCGAGCCGCACGTCGGTGCCCCGGTTGCCGGGAACGAAGTCCACGCCCGCGTAGAGGGTGGGTTGCCAGTCGAACTCCCGGTCACCGATGCGGACCAGGTCGCCGGCCTGCGCGCCGGCCTTGGCCAGCTTCTCCTCGACACCGAGGCGGGCCAGCCGGTCGGCCAGGTAGCCGACGGCCTCGTCGTTGTCGAAGTTGGTCTGCTTGACCCAGCGCTCCGGACGGTTGCCCCGGACGGTGTACGAGCCGTCGGCCTCCGCCTCGATGGTGAAGCCGGCGTCGTCGACCGCCTTCGGGCGGATCACGATCCGGGTCGGCTCGGCCGGCGGCGCCGCGCTACGCGCCTGCTCCACCAGCTCCGCCATCGCGTACGTCAGCTCCTTGAGCCCCTCGCGGGTGGCCGTGGAGATCTCGAAGACCCGGAACCCGCGCGCCTCCAGGTCGGGCCGGACGATCTCGGCGAGGTCCCGCCCGTCCGGCACGTCGATCTTGTTGAGGGCGACGAGGCGGGGCCGGTCGGCGAGACCGCCGTACTCGCTCAGCTCGGCCTCGATGGTGTCGATGTCGGCGAGGGGGTCCCGGCCCGGCTCCAGCGTCGCGGTGTCGACCACGTGCACCAGCACGGCACAGCGCTCGACGTGGCGGAGGAACTCCAGGCCCAGACCCTTGCCGGTGGCCGCGCCCGGGATCAGCCCCGGCACGTCGGCGACCGTGAACGTGTGGTTGTCCACCCGGACCACGCCCAGGTTCGGCACCAGCGTGGTGAACGGGTAGTCGGCGATCTTCGGCTTGGCGGCGGAGATGACCGAGATCAGCGAGGACTTGCCGGCGGACGGGAACCCGACCAGCCCGACGTCGGCGACGCTCTTCAGCTCCAGCACGACGTCCAGCCGGTCACCGGGCTCACCCAGCTCGGCGAAGCCCGGCGCCTTGCGCCGGGCGTTGGCCAGGGAGGCGTTGCCGCGACCGCCGCGACCGCCGCGGGCCGCTTCGAAGGTGGTGCCCACGCCGACCAGGTCGGCCAGCACCTCACCGTCGGAGGTCTGCACCACGGTGCCGTTCGGCACCTTGATCACCAGGTCGTGGCCGTTGGCACCGTCCCGGTTCGAGCCGGCGCCGCCCTTGCCGTTCTCGGCCTTCTGGTGCGGCCGGTAGTGGAAGTCGAGCAGCGTGGTGACCTGCGGGTCCACGACCAGCGACACGCTGCCGCCGTGCCCGCCGTTACCACCGTCCGGGCCACCGAAGGGCTTGAACTTCTCTCGGTGGATCGAGACACAGCCGTGCCCGCCGTCGCCGGCCTGCAGGTGCAGGACGACCCGGTCAACGAACGTCGTCACGCCGTCAATCCTTCCAGCGGGGTCCGCCCCGCACGAGCAAAAGCGAAGCGGGCCGGGACACCGAGGTCCGCGGCCCGCCTGCGCCGAAGGTATTACTGCTGCGGCACGATGCTGACAGTCTTGCGACCGCGCTTCGTGCCGAACTGGACCGCACCGGCGGCCAGCGCGAAGAGCGTGTCGTCGCCGCCGCGGCCGACCAGGTCACCGGGGTGGAACTTGGTGCCACGCTGGCGGATGATGATCTCGCCGGCGTTGACGACCTGACCACCGAAGCGCTTCACGCCGAGCCGCTGGGCCGCGGATTCGCGGCCGTTACGCGAGCTGGACGCACCCTTTTTGTGAGCCATTGAAGGACGACCTACTTCCCGCTGGAGATGCCGGTCACCTTGACCTGGGTCAGCGGCTGGCGGTGACCCTGGCGCTTGTGGTAGCCGGTCTTGTTCTTGAACTTGTGGATCCGGATCTTCGGGCCCTTGGTGTGCGCGGCGATCTCGCCGGCCACCGAAACCTTGGCAAGCTTTGCCGCGTCGGTCACCAGGTCGTCACCGTCGACGAGGAGCACCGCGGTGAGCTTCACCGCATCGCCGGGGGCACCGGCGAGCTTCTCGACCTCGATCACGTCGCCCTCGGCGACCTTGTACTGCTTGCCGCCGGTCTTGACGATCGCGTACATCGGAGGCGGACTCCCTGTCGTTGAGGCTGCTGGCGGTCGTTCCCACGGCATCTCGCCGGGAGCCGTGACACCGGCGGCGCGGGCGCGCGGGAACTCGGCACACCAAAAGTGCGCCGCAGGCAAGCGTACGCCATACCAGGCCCGCCGCCCAAACCGGGCCGCCGGTCAGCGCGGACAGAGCTCGTCGAGGCGCTGCTGGAGCCGGTTGAACTCCGTCTCGTCGATCGTCTGCACGTCCGTGCCGAGCCCGCCCACCTCGGTGGCCAGCTCCGCCAGCAGGGTACGCAACCGCGGGTCGGTCGCCCGCGCGGACTGCTCCCGCAGGACGTCCCGCCAGCCGGCCAGCGCGGCCTCCACGTCCCGGCGGGCGGCGTCCGCCGTCCGCCGATCGCCGACCGCCTTCGCCCGCAGCATCTCGGCCAGCTTGTGCACATACGTCTGCACGGCGGCCGAGCCCGCCTGCTTGGCGCGCGCGCACACCCCGGCGTCCCCGGTGGCCGTCGGGGTCGGCACGGCCGCCGTGCCCGCTGGGGCCGGTGAGGCGAAGCCCACCGCGAACGGGTCGTCGCCCCGGTCGGCGCAGCCCGCGCCGGCCAGCACGATCCCGGTCAGCGCGGTGACCGCGAACACCCGACGCATGTCTCCTCCCGTCCGGGCCGCGCCGTCCCGACGGAGTCGACGGGTGCGACGGGGCCCCTCCCTGCGGACTCTGTTGCCGAGGAAGGGGCCCTGTCAAACACCGTGCTGGTCAACGCCTCACGGCCGGGTGCGCCGCCGCGCGCCACCGCGCCGGGAGCGCCGCCGGCCGGTACCGGCCTCGGCGACCTCCTCGTCGGTCTCGCCGATCGCGTCCGGGTCGTCCGCGGCGGCCAGCCGGGCCGACTCGCCCTCCTGGCTGTCGGCGAGCGCCGGAGCGGCCGGCGTCTCGGTCTCGTACCGGGAGAGGTCGTAGCCCTGCGTGTCGTAGTAGTCGTCCGGGGTTTCGACGACCTCGGCGACCGTGCGCTCCGGGGCGGCGGCCTCGGCGGCCGGCTGCTCGGGCGCGGCCTCCGCGGCGGGCTTCTCCGGGGCGGCCTTGCGGCCGCGGCGCCGGCCCTTCTCCTCGGTCGCCGGGGCGGTGACGGCCGAGGCGACCGCCTTGACCTTCTCTCCCGCGCCGCCGCCCGCCCGCGGCTTCTCCGGCACCGGCTCGGTGTGGATGATCACGCCGCGGCCCTTGCAGCACTCGCAGGTCTCGCTGAACGCCTCCAGCAGGCCCGCGCCGATCCGCTTACGGGTCATCTGCACCAGGCCCAGCGAGGTGATCTCGGTGACCTGGTGCTTGGTGCGGTCCCGGCCGAGGCACTCGGTGAGCCGGCGCAGCACCAGCTCCCGGTTCGACTCCAGCACCATGTCGATGAAGTCGATCACCACGATGCCGCCGAGGTCGCGCAGCCGGAGCTGGCGCACGATCTCCTCGGCCGCCTCCAGGTTGTTCCGGGTGACCGTCTCCTCCAGGTTGCCCCCGGAGCCGGTGTACTTGCCGGTGTTGACGTCGATGACGGTCATCGCCTCGGTCCGGTCGATCACCAGCGAGCCGCCGGAGGGAAGGAACACCTTGCGGTCCAGCCCCTTGAGGATCTGCTCGTCGATCCGGTACTCGGCGAAGACGTCGGTGGTGCCCGCGTGCCGGCGCAGCCGGGCGACCAGGTCCGGCGAGACGTGCGACAGGTACGACTCGACCATGTCGTACGACTGCTCGCCCTCGATGACCAGCTCGCGGAAGTCCTCGTTGAACAGGTCCCGGACCACCCGGATGACCAGGTCCGGCTCCTCGTAGAGGAGCACCGGGGCACCGCCCTCGGCCGCCTTGGCCTGGATGTCCTCCCACTGCGCCTGAAGCCGCTTCACGTCGCGGGCCAGCTCGTCCTCGCTGGCGCCCTCGGCAGCCGTGCGGACGATCACCCCGGCGCCGTCCGGCACCAGCTTCTTGAGGATGTCCCGCAGCCGCTTGCGCTCGGTGTCCGGCAACTTCCGGCTGATGCCCGAGGCGTTGCCGTTCGGCACGTACACGAGGTGCCGGCCGGAGAGCGCGATGTGACTGGTCAGCCGGGCGCCCTTGTGCCCGATCGGGTCCTTGGTGACCTGCACCAGCACCGAGTCGCCGGACTTGAGCGCCTGCTCGATCGAACGGGCCCGGCCCTCCAGGCCGGTGGTGTCCCAGTTGACCTCGCCGGCGTAGAGCACGGCGTTGCGCCCGCGCCCGATGTCGACGAAGGCCGCCTCCATGCTGGGCAGGACGTTCTGCACCTTGCCCAGGTAGACGTTGCCGGCCATGGTGCCGGACGAGTTGCGGGTGACGTAGTGCTCGACGAGCACGCCGTCCTCGAGGACCGCGATCTGGGTCCGGTCACCGCGCTGGCGGACGGCCATCACCCGGTCGACCGCCTCCCGGCGGGCCAGGAACTCCGACTCGCTCAGGATCGGCGGCCGGGTACGCCGCTGCTCGCGGCCGTCCCGGCGACGCTGCCGCTTGGCCTCCAGCCGGGTCGAACCGGAGACACCCTGCACCTCGTCGACGGGCTTGCGCGGCTCCCGGATCTTGACGACCGTGGGCACCCCGTCCTCGGCGGCGGCCTCCACGTCCCCGGCGCCCCGACGGCGGCGGCGACGCCGGCGGCGGGTCATCCCGTCGCCCTCGGTCTCCTCCTCGGCGGCCTCCTCCTCGGCGGCCTCGGCTGCCTCGGCCTGGACGGCCTCCTCGGCCTCCTCCTCCTCGGCCTCCTCGGCACCACCCTTGCCCCGGCCCCGGCCGCGGCGGCCCCGACGGCGGCGGCGACGGCCGGCGGCCATCTCCTCCTCGTCCTCCTCCGCCTCGGCGATCTCCTCGACCTCGACGGTCGGCTCCTCGTCGACCTCGACCTCGACCTCTGCCGGCTCCGCCTCCCGGCGGCCGCGGCGGCGACGCCGGCCGGTCTCCACCGGCTCCTCGGTGGGCTCCTCGGCGGCCGGGTAGGTAACCCGGACGGACGGCGCCTCCTCCGGCTGCGGCGCCATGAACAGGACGGTCGGCGCGGAGAGCGCGGCCCGTCGACGGCGGGTCGGGGCCGGCTCCTCAGCCGCCGGCTCCTCGGCCGCGGGCACCGCGGCGCCCGGCGCGATCTCGCCGGTCCGATCCTCCACGCCACCGGCCCGGGCCAGGGTGGCCTGGTCGACCGGCGGCACCTGCGCCGCCTCCGGCGTCTCGCCCTCGATCGCCGCGGGCTCCTCGGCCGGGGTGGCCGGCGCGACGCCCTCGACGTCCGCCTGCGGCTCGGCGACCGCGTGCGGCTCGGCCGCCTCGGCGGGTGCCTCGGTCGCGGACTCCTCGATCGGGGTCTCGGCGGGCGGCGGGGTGGCCTTCCGCCGGCGGCTACGGGTCACCTTGACCGGCGGGACGACCTCTTCGGTGGCCGCCTCCACGCCGGTGGCGGCCACCGGCTCCTCGACCGCCTTCGCGGGTGCCGCCTTGCGGCGCCGCCGGGTGGCCTTGGGCGCCGCCTCCAGCTCACCGGCAACCGGGGCGAACACCTCGGCCTGGGGCGACTCGGCGCTGGCGGTGCCGGCGCCGGTGGACGCCTCGGCCGGCGCCTCGGTCTGCTCCGGCTGGTTCAGCGGGGCGGCCTTGCGTCGGCTGGTCCGCTTGCGGGCCGGCTTCTTGGCCTCGGTGCTCTCGGTGCTGCTGGCGGCGGTTGCCTCGGCCGGTTCTGCGCCGGTCCGTTCGCCGCCCTCGGGCTCGTTCTCGAGCATGGACGTTCTCCAGTTCTGGCTGCCCCGGGCGCGGGTGAGCGCTGCCACGCAGGGTCGCCGCAAAAGGTGTTTCCGCCGGGCGCGCAGGCGCGCGACCGCCGAAGTCTGCCTGCCAGAGCGCTGACCGTCGGTCAGCGCTCTCCGATGGCTGCCCCGTCGCGATCCGCATCCAACGGATCGACGATCTCGCCCTGCGCGGTCAGCGTGCCCTGCGCCAGCCGGATCACCCGCGGGGCGACCGGCGGCTCCAGGGCGGCCACCACGCGGAGGCCGGAAAGGACGTCATCGGGCCGTACGGAGGGGGTGACCTGCCGCACGACCACTTCGAGTATCGCACACGGTACGGCCGCCGCCCCGGAAGGCGTCTCCGACTCCGGCACCACATCGATGTCGATGACGGCCCCGCGGGCGTCGAACGTCCGGCGTCCCTGCTTGGTCATCCGCTCGACCTGGATCTCGCCGGCGGCGCGGAACGCCGCCACCGCCTGCTCGGCCAGGGCCGGGTCGACCTCGGGCAGCTCGATCCGCCACCGGGACGCCTCGATCCGGTCGGCGAGGCTGCCGCCGGTGGCCTCCACGGCGTCGAGCAGGTCGAGGCCGGGCGAGAGGGCGGCGTCCAGGGCCTGCCGCAGCTGCTCCGGCTCGACCGGCTCGCGCAGGCCGATCTCCAGGTACTCGGCCTCGCTGGCCACCCCGGTCGGCGCGGCGGAGGCGTACGAGATCTTGGGGTGCGGGGTGAAGCCCTGGGAGAAGGCGATCGGTACGCCGGCCCGGCGCAGGGCGCGCTCGAAGGCCCGGGCGAAGTCCCGGTGCGAGGTGAACCGCAGCGGCCCGCGCTTGGCGTACCGGATCCGGACCCGCTGGACGACCGGTGCCTGGCCGCCCTCGGGTTGAGGCTTTCTGGCGATCGTGAACTCCTCGGGTGCTACCTGCGTGTCCGCCCCATCCTGGCGCAGCGCCCCCGGCGGTACGCACCCGGGGCCGCCGCGGCGGCCGAAAAGCCGGTCGAAACCGGCCGGCGGGGTCGTTCCCGCCCACCCCGGAACACGCCGGTGGCCGGCCGGTGACGCGCAGGTCACCCGGCCGGCCACGACGATCAGGATCGGTTCCCGCCCGGCGGCGGGTACGTCCCCGGCGGGGCGGGCGGCGCGCCCGGCGGGGGCGGGTAGCCGGAAGGTGGGGCGTAACCGCCCGGACCCGGCGGCGGATAGCCACCGCCCGGTGGCCCGTAGCCGCCCTGGCCGGGGGGCGCGCCCGGCGAGCCGTGGCCGGCCGGGACCGGCGGGTGGCTCTCGGCGGCCATCCGGTCGAGCACCTGGTCCGGGACATCGGCCGCCCGGGCCGCGTCGCGGCGGTACCGGCGCCGGTTCCAGATCAGGAAGAACGCCAGCCCCAGCAGGATCACCAGCACCACGGCGATCCCGATGCCGATCACCATGACCTGCTGGTCGGTGGGGCCGCCCCGGTCGCCGTACCGGGTCACGTCGAAGTTGTCGTCCTCGCCCGCCTGCGGTGCGGCCGGGCCGGCCGACTTGGCGTCGAGCAGCGGGTTCGCGGAGACCGTCGGCACGTTCTTGGTCAGCGCCGCGACCGGGTCGATCCGGCCGAAGCCGTACTGCGGGTCCCGGCCGGGCGGGCCGGCGTCCCGGGCCGTGCGGATGATCCGGTTGATCACGTTCGGCGCGTCGAGGTCCGGGTACTTCGACCGGATCAGCGCCGCGATGCCGGAGACGATCGCGGTGGCGTCCGAGGTGCCGTCGCCCCAGCCGTAGCTGTGGTCGGGTCCGATGTTGTAGATGCTGTCGGCCGGTGCGGACACCACCGCCTCCGGGCCCTGCACCGAGCCGGACCAGAAGGCGCCGCCTCGGGTCGTGCCGGTCACCGCGATCACGCCGGGGATGTTGGCCGGGATGCCGACCTGGTCGTGGCCCAGCGCGGTGTTGCCGGAGCCGGCCACCACGACGGCGTCCCGGTCCAGGGCGTACCGGATCGCCTGCTGTACTTCGTCGGAGGCGACACCCATGGTGGTGTAGGACAGGTTGATCACCTTGGCCCCGCGGTCGGTGGCCAGCCGGATGCCGGCGGCGGAGGCCTCGGCGGTGATGCCGCCCCGTTTGTCGGCGTTGATGCCGACCGGCAGGATCTTCGCGGCCGGGGCGATGCCCACCACCCCGTCCCGGGCCGCGCCGGTGGCGGCGATGATGCCGGCCATGTGGGTGCCGTGGCCGTCCGGGTCGGTCCGGCCGTCGCCGCCCCGGCCGTCGGTACGGCCGCCCGGGACGAGCCGGCCGGCGATGTCCGGGTGGGAGCCGTCGACACCGGTGTCCACCACCGCGATCAGCACGCCCCGGCCGGTGGAGAGCTTGTGCGCCTGGTCGATGCGGAGCTCGTCCAGGTACCACTGCTCGGCCCGGCGAGGCGCGGCGGCCGACGGTTGAGCGGCCCCCAGCACCACGAGCCCCGCCATCAGGCCGGCCACCACCGGCCGGAGCGTGCCGACGTTGTTGAACCTCATCCGTCCATCCTCATCGCAGGATGCCCGGGGACGCGGCGTCACCGGTGCCCCACGGATCGTCGTCCTCAGTCAACCACGACGAGTGCTCGGTGCCGGCGCCGCCGTGCCCGGCGCCGCCATGACCGCCCATCATGCCGCCGCCCATCATGCCGCCGCGGAGGCCGTTCGCGCCGGCACCGGCGCCGGTCGCGTTGCGCAGTGCGTTGGCCGCACTGGTCATCGGCGGCACCTTGCCGTTGCCCCCGCCGACCATGCCGGGGATGCCGCCCACGCCGATGCCACCCGCCGAGCCGACCCCGCCGCCGCCGAGGCCGCCGGCCGCGCCGACACCACCGCCGATCCCGCCGCTGAGACCGCCACCGCCGCCGAGCCCGGGGGAGCCGCCGAGGCCAGGGCCGCTGCCGTACCCGCTGCCGATCGCCGGGGTGCCGGCACCGGCGAGGCCGCTGCCGTAGTCCTGCCCTGCGCTGCCGGGGGCGCCGGCGGCCGGCGGCGTGACGGAACCGGCACCGCCGCTGCCGAAGTTGCCACCGGTGGAGGGCGGCGCGACGGAGGAGCTCCCGCCGCCGAAGGAGCCGCCGCCACCGCCGATGCCCGTGCTGCCGAGGTTGGGTGCGCCGCCTCCGCCGCCGAAGCCGCCGCCACCACCCCCGCCCGGGTACCCGGACGGCGGGGTGCGGTCGTCCGGCCGGTAGCCGTCGGTGCTGGCACCGGTCGGTGGCGGTACGACCAGCCGGGGCCGCTCGGTCTCCACGGCGGTGGGCAGCGGCGACATGGCGGTGTTGGCCACGTTCTGGTTGTCCCGGTACCAGTTGTCCAGGTGGGACTTGGTGTCCCACCAACCTCCCCGCTTGTGGTCGTCGGCGTTGCCGTCGATCTTCATGGTCGCTTCGAGGTCGTCGGCCTTGTCGCGGAACGCGCCGTCGGCGTACGACGCCGGGTTGCTCTGGTAGTCCTTGCGCAGCGCGGCGAGGAAGCCGGAGGTGCTCTCACCGTCCCGGGCGTCGTCGAGCTCCGTGCCGTTGGGCAGGCTCCACTCGTTCCACCCGAAGTCGTCCATCAGCGGGATCGGGATGCTGGCGACCGATGTGCGGATGTCCCCCTCGATGCGCGACAGCGCCCCGCTGACGTTGCTCGCGTGGGTGATCAGCTCCTCGATGTCCTTGCCGATGTCACCGAGGTGCTCCCGGTACGCGTCACCGCCGCTGCCCTTCCAGCCGGCCAGCATCGCGGGCAGGCCGCCGGTGTGCGGGCGCTCCGTGCCCGACGCAATCGGGCCGACGAAGGACCGCCCGACCAACGCGTCCCGCAGGTAGCCGAGACCGGTGGAGAGGCTGTTCCACCCCACGCCGACCGAACCCACGGTCTCCGGGTCCGCCGCCAGCGTCACCTCGCGGACGCACCGCTCCCAGGTTCCTCCTGCCATGACCGTCTTCCCCTCAGGCCGGGTACGGATAGGTGGGCTCGCCGCCCGTGCTCGGCGGCGGCGTGGCGGACTCCAGCATCCGCTCGATCTGCTTGCCGTTGGCGGCGTTGCGTGCCTCGGTGTCGCGGAACGCCTGGGCGATGTCCTCGGTGCCCTTCTTCAGCGCGGCGAGTTTGGTGGAGAGGGCCTTGAGATGCTGCTCCATGTTGGCCGTCGACCTGGTCAACGCCTGCCACTGCATCCGGGCGTCCTCATACGCGCCGAAGGGGGTGCCGTTCGGCACGGCCTGCGCGTTGTTGCTGTCGCCCTTCATCCGCTCCTTGATGCGTTCCATCTCGTAGCTGATGGTGTCGTCGACGTACTGCCTCAAGCGCTCGACGTAGTCCGCCGCGGCGTCCAGGTCCTCGACGCTGACGTGCAGATCGCCGGTGTCCGGCGGCCTGATGTCACCCATGCTGCTGCCCTCCCCGCTGCCGACCCGCCGGTCGGTCCAATACGGACGCAGCGTATCGAGTGACGGCCAGTCGAAGCACCCCCACCCCACGTGACGGGAACGTCGGCCGGACGAGCCGTCCCGGATACGACGGAGCGGGGGGGGAAGGGGGGGGGGGGGGGGGGCCCTCACCCCCCCCCCCCTCCCCCCTTTCTCCCCTCCCCCCCCCCCCCCCCGACGGCGGCCCTCAGCCGGCCGGGTTGTGCAGATCCAGCCGCCCCCGGGCGAACGCGTCCACCCGGCCCCACCGGCCCGGGATGTCGAGCACCTCGATCCGCCCCATGCCGGCGGGCAGCCGCGGGTCGACCGCCAGGTGCCCCTCGTGCGGCTCGAGCCCCAGCATGGTCCGGATCAGCAGCAGCGGGGTGCCCGTGGACCAGGCCTGCGGGCTGCACGCGGTCGGGTACTCCACCGGGAACTTGGTCAGCTCCCGCCGGTAGCCGCCGAACGCCTCCGGCAGCCGGCCGTCGAAGTATCTCGCCGCGTCCAGAATGCCGCTGGCGATGGTGGCGGCCTCCTCGGCGAAGCCGTACCGGCGCAGCCCCCACGCGATGAAGGAGTTGTCGAACGGCCAGATCGTGCCGTTGTGGTAGCCGATCGGGTTGTAGCGGACCTCGCCCTCGGCCAGGGTGCGCACCCCCCAGCCGGACCAGAGCCGGGGCCCGACCAGGTGCTCGGCGATCTTCGCCGCCCGGTCGTCGGCGACGATGCCGCTCCACAGCAGGTGCCCGACGTTGGAGCTGAGCACGTCGCACTGCCGGCCGTTCGGGTCCAGGGCGAGGGCGTAGAACTCGCCGTCCTCCACCCACCAGTCCCGGTTGAACCGCTCCTTCAGCGCCGCGGCCTCCCGCTCCAGCTGGTCGGCGTACGCCGGGTCGTCCCAGAACTCCCGGGCCAGCCGGGCGGCCCGCATCTTCGCGTCGTACGCGTACCCCTGCACCTCACAGGTGGCCCGGGGGAACGGCGGCAGCATGCCGTCGGAGTACGAGATCGAGTCCCAGGAGTCCTTCCAGCACTGGTTCTCCAGGCCGGTGTCGGTGTTGCGGCGCTCGTACCAGATGTAGCCGTTGCCGACCAGGTCGGCGTAGTCGTCCATCCAGTGCAGCGCCGCCCGGCACTCCCGTTCCAACTCCTTGACCAGCGCGACGTCGCCGGTCCACTTCTCGTACTCGTCGAGCAGCACCACGAACAGCGGCGTGGCGTCCACCGAGCCGTAGTACGGCGAGTGCGGCTGCTCCTCGAAGGCGGCCGTCTCGCCGTACCGCATCTCGTGCAGGATGCGGCCCGGGTCCTCGTCGCGGAAGTCGTCGAACCGGGTGCCCTGCAACGCGGCGAGGATCCGCAGCGTGGTCTTGGACATGCCCGGGGCGAACGGCAGCACCTGCAGGCAGGTGAAGACGCTGTCCCGGCCGAACATGGTCATGAACCAGGGCAGGCCGGCCGCCGGCAGCGTCTGGCCGCCAAGGGAGAGCGGCGAGAAGCGCAGCGCCGCCAGGTCGACCAGGCAGCGCTGGTACGTCGAGGCGAGCTGCTCGTGCTCGGTGTTCACCTTGGGCGCCCGGGCGACCCACTCGTCCAGGTCGTGCTGGAGGGCCAGCCGCTCGGCGCCGTGCTCGCGCAACCCCAACCGGAGGTCCCGACCGCCCGGGCCGACCGCGGAGGTCTGCACGTCGATGGCGGCGTCCCACTGCTCGTTGGGTTCCAGGTGGATGGTGAAGGCGAAGCCGTCGCGGTCGTACCGGGCGGGCTGGGACGAGGAGATGACGGTCTCGCGCCGGAAGTTCCCACGCCGGTAACCCAGCCGCAGCCGGTCCCCCTCGACCTCGGTGTAGATCTCGCCCTTCTTGTTCAGGATCTCGTCCTTGACCTGGAAGAGGTCGGCGAAGTCGGAGGCCGCGTCCATCCGCACCTCCAGGTCGACCGCCTTCTCGTCGTGGTTGAGGATGGTCAGCGTCTCGCGGAAGCTGCCTCCCACCGCCCGCTCCCGGATGATCGACAGCTTGGCGTCGACATAGTGCGTGGCCATGCCGGGGACCAGGAAGAAGCGGGCCTCGTAGTACTGGAGGTCGTCGTACGAGAGGGCGTTGAGCCGCTCACCGTTGACGGTCAGCACCCAGCGGGACAGGAACCGGGTGTCGATGGAGAAGAGCCCGGTCGGCTCGGTCGGGGTCGCCTCGATGTCCCCGGTGTCCTCGGAGACCACGAAGGTGTTGCCGTCGAGGATCCGGACGGTGTTGGTGTCGGTCATCAGAGTCCCTCCCGCCGGAACGCGTGGTGCGGCCCCCGGGCGTCCGACGGGCCGGGAAAGATCCGTTCGACCTGGAGCACCAGTCGCAGGTCGCCCGACACGGTCATGTCGCCGCGCAGCAGGGCGGCGATGGCGTTCTCCTGCCCGGTGACCAGCTCACCGAAGAGCCGGGGGCCGGTCCCCACCACCGTGTCGGCCTCCCGGTCCTCCTGCCGGACCTGGAGGTTGCCCCGGTCGATCTGCAGCAGCCAGTGCGTCGTCTGCGCCCCCTCGTGCAGGTCGAAACGCAGGGTTCCGGCGGTCTTCGCCAGCAGGGGCTCGAACCCCCGCCGGTCGAGGTCCTCGAAGAACCTCGTGGTCGCGTCCACCATCGGCTCCACTCCTCCCGCGATCCGCGGCGTGCGGCGTCCGAGGAGGGGTCCCCACCGGGTACGGGGTCAACCTCGCCCGGTTCGGGTGAGTCGCCTGGTGGTGACGGTCGGCCCGGGGCCGGTCGACCGGGCGGACGCGAAACGCCGACCCCCGGACCGGAGGTCGGCGCACCGCGGCGGGCAGCTCAGTTGTTGGGTTCGTCGGCGCTGATGTCGGCGAGCACCGACTGGGGTTCCCGCTCGACGGCGAGGTCACCCATCGAGACCAGCCCCACCAGGCGGCCGTCGTCGATCACCGGCAGCCGCCGGACGGCGTACGTCCGCATCAGGTCGGCGGCGGCGACCGCGTCGTCGTACTGGCTCACCGTCACCACGTCCTTGCTGGTGATCTGGTTGAGCGTGGTGGTGTTCGGGTCCATGTTCTCGGCGACGCCCCGGACCGTGATGTCCCGGTCCGTGACGATGCCGACCACGTTGTCACCCTCGGTCACCACCACGTCGCCGATGGCGCTGTCGCGCATCTCCTGGGCCGCGGCGGTGAGGGTGTCGTTGCCGTCCATCGTCACCAACCGGGTCGTCATGAACTCTCCGACCGTTGTCATGGAGCCCCCTCTCGGTGTCGGCACCGCCGTCTACCCGCCGCCCCCGCCCGGGTAACCGCGTCAGCCGCGTGGAGGCGCGCCGTAGACCCGTTCGACGTGCAGGCGCAGCACGAGACGGCGGTCGGCGACCATGGCCCGCCGGAAGTCGCCCCAGTCCGGGTGTTCGCCCTGCACCGCCCGGTAGAGCCCGACCAACTCCTCGACCGTCGGGTCGTCCGGCCGCTGCGCCACCGGGGTCAATTCGGCCCGCGCCTCCGCCACCGCGTACGCCCAGCCGTCCTCGCTGCTGACGTGGAAGCTGGCCCGGGGGTCACGCCGCAGGTTGGCGGTCTTGGCCCGCCCGTCGGTGACGGAGACCCGGATCAGCCCCCGCTCCCGGTCGAAGGAGTAGACCACGTTGGACAGTTGGGGCCGGCCGTCGCGTTTGAGGGTGGCGAGCACGCCGAGCCACCGGCTCGCGATGAGCTCGGTCAGGGCCTGCTGGGTCCGCTCGTCCGCCATGATGGGCCTCCCGGGTCGACGCATGGTGATGGCTGCCCTCCCATCCCACCGCAGCGGGGGCCGCCCCGCGAGTCCCCGGCCCGGCGGGACCGCGGGTGTCGTGTCGGCGCGGCCGCCAACCGCGGGCCACCGCCGGCGCCGGCGAACGACATGTCCGGAAAGCCGGGAACGTGCCTCCCGGACATGTCGTCCGACGCCGGCTCAGCGGCGCTCGGCGGCGACCAGCTCGGCCAGCTGGACGGCGTTGAGCGCCGCGCCCTTGCGCAGGTTGTCGCTGGAGCAGAACAGGGCCAGCCCGTTCTCGACCGTCTCGTCCGCCCGGATCCGCCCCACGTACGTCGGGTCCTGGCCGGCCGCCTGCAGCGGGGTCGGCACGTCCGACAACGCCACACCGGGCGCGCCGTCCAGCAGCTCGCGGGCACGGGCCGGGCTGACCGGCTGGGCGAAGCGGGCGTTGATCTGGAGCGAGTGGCCGGTGAAGACCGGCACCCGCACGCAGGTGCCGGAAACCTTCAGCCCGGGGATCTCCAGGATCTTGCGGCTCTCGTTGCGCAGCTTCTGCTCCTCGTCGGTCTCGAAGGAGCCGTCGTCGACGATCGAGCCGGCGAGCGGGAGCACGTTGAAGGCGATCGGGCGGGCGAACACGTTGGGCGCTGGCCATCCCTCGACCGCCTGGCCGTTGTGGGTCAGAGCGTGCGCCTGATCTGCCACCTTGCGGACCTGCTCGTCCAGCTCGGCCACGCCGGCCAGGCCGGCACCGGAGACCGCCTGGTACGTCGACACCACCAGGCTGACCAGCTCGGCCTCCCGGTGCAGCGGGCGCAGCACCGGCATGGCGGCCATGGTGGTGCAGTTCGGGTTGGCCACGATGCCCTTGGGCCGGTCGGCGATGGCGTGCGGGTTGACCTCGGCGACCACCAGCGGCACCTGCGGGTCCATCCGGAACGCGGACGAGTTGTCGATGACGACCGCGCCGGACTCGGCGACCCGGGGCGCCAGCTCCTTGGCGGTGCCCTTGCCCGCCGAGAAGAGCACGATGTCCAGGCCCTGGTAGTCCGCGGTGGCCGCGTCCTCGACCGTGACCTCACCGTCCCGCCAGGGCAGCGTCCGGCCGGCCGACCGCGCCGAGGCGAACAGCCGCACCTGCTCCGCCGGGAAGTCGCGCTCCGCCAGCACCTGCCGCATCACGCCACCGACCTGGCCGGTGGCTCCCACAATGCCGATCCTCATGCCCGCGAGGCTACCCAGCCGGGCGGACCGACCGGGAAGGCTTTCCCACCGCACCGGCCGACGGCCCGCCCCGGCCGACGGCGTCGCGCGGCCGGCGAGCTGCAACGACAGCGTTTACGGGCCGGTTGACCCGGAGGATCACCCGCTGTCGGGCCGCGTCGCCGGAGCATTCGCACGGCCTCCCGCGTCACCGGCGACCGGGCGACGCGACCGGAATCACATCCCGGAACCGCCATGTCGCCCGAATCTGCCGGGCGGCCCGGCCTCAGGGGGTGTGGTCGACGACCTCGCCGAGCCCGGCGGCCACCAGCTCGTCCCGGATGACCGCCGAGTCGCCCTCCACCACCAGGGTGAGCGAGTCCGGGTGCAGGTGGGTCGCCGCCGCCGCGGAGACCTCGTCGACCGTCGCGGCGAGCAGCGACTCGCGCAGCCGGGCGTGGTAGTCGTCCGGCAGGTCGTGCACCACCAGCGTGGTCAGCGCCGAGGCGATCGCGCGCGGGCTCTGCAGCTCGACCGAGAGCTGACCGGCCCGCCACGAGCGGGCCACCGCCAGCTCCTCCTCGGTCACCCCGGTCAACCGGGTACGCGAGACCTCGCCGACCGCCTCGACCAGTGCCGGCGCGGTCACCGCGGTCTGCACCCCGGAGCTGACCGCGAACCGGCCGAACCGGCGGGACGAGGCGAAGTCGCCGCGGATGCCGTACGTGTAGCCGTGCACCTCCCGGATCAGGTGGTTGAGCCGGGAGGTGAACGCCCCGCCGAGCACCGTCCCGGCGAGCGTGATCGGCACGTGGTCCGGGTGGGCCCGGTACGGCGCGGGATGCCCGAGGCGGAGCGTGGACTGCACCGAGCCGGGCCGGTCGACCAGGATGACCTTCCGCCCCGCGGGCAGGGAGACCTCGATCGGGCCGCCCTTGTCCACCGGCCCGCCTCCGGTGCCGGCGAACGCCGCCGCGCCGAGCGCGTCCAGGTCCAGCCGGTCCAGGTCGCCGGCGACGATCAGCGTCCCCGGGCGGATGAACCACTCCGAGTGGAAGACCGTCACGTCGTCCACGTCCAGGCCGGCGACGCTCTGCGGGTCGCCGTACATCGGCCGACCCCAACGGTTGTCCGCGCCGAACAGGTCGGCGCGCAGCACCGCGTCCGCCCGGGGGCCAGGGTTGGCCCAGTCCATCCGCAGGGCCGTCGCCTCGTCGTCGCGGACCCGCAGCACGTCCGCCGGGTCGAGCCGGGGCGTCCGGACCGCCTCGGCGAGCAGCTCCACCGCGGCGCTCAGCCGGTCCACCGGAACCTGCACGCTGACCTGGAAGGAGTCCCAGTCCAGCCCGGTCACCAGCTCGGTCCCGAGCGCCTCGATGGCCAGGGCGTACGCGGTGGCGTCCCGCTGCGCGGTGCCCTCCTCCAGGGCCTTGGCGAGCACCCCGCCGAGCCCCTCCTTGCCGACCGGCTCCCGGACCGCGCCGGCGTCGAGGAGCAGCAGCGCGACCGCCAGGTTCTGCCCGGGCAGGTGGGCGGCGACGACCTGACCACCGGCGACGGCCCGGCGGACCACCTGCGGGAACCGGTACGGGCGGGCTAGCCCCGGACCGGGACGGGTGGCGATGAGCGTCATGGGAGCTTCCTCTCGTTCGCGGCTGCGGGGCTCGCCTGCTCGCGGTCGCGCCCCACGCCCGGGTCGGGCCGCTCACTCCTCGCGCTCACCGGCTCTCCTCGGGCAGGTAGGTCAGGGTCACCCGGTCGGCGGTGCCGAGCAGTTCGGCGGCCTGCTCCGCAATCTGTTCGGCGGTGACCGCGAGCCAGGCGGGGAGCCGCTCCCCCGCCTTCGCCGGGTCGCCGAACTGGGTGGTGTACCGGCCCAGGGTGTCGGCCCGGCCGTCCACCGTGGACATGTGCCGCCACCACAGCGTGCTCAGCAGCGCCTTGGCCCGGTCCAGCTCGGCGGCGGTCACCGGCACGGTGGCCAGCTCGTCGATCACCTCGTACAGCCCGGTACGCAGCCGCTCGGCCTCGATCCCGGGGCGCGCGGTGGCGGTGGCGATCAGCGGGGCCGGGCCGTGCTTCAGGTCCACCCCGTACGCCCCGATCAGGTCCGGCTGGGCGATCCGCTCGCCGTCGGCGAGGCGCTGGTAGAGCCGGCTGCCCCGGCCACTGCCCAGCACGGTGGCGAGCACCGTGGTCACGTCGTACCCGGTGGTGCCGAACGGGTGGGTGCGATGCGCGACGTACACGCGCGGCGCGGGCACGTCGGCGGTGACCGTCTCCACCGCCGGTCGCCCGGTCGCCGGTACGGTCCGCCCGTCCGGCGCGGCGGGGATCTCCTCGCGCGGCGGGATGGCGCCGAAGTACTTGTCGGCCAGCGCGAACACCTCGGCGGCCGTGGTGTCGCCGACCACGGTGAGGACCGCGTTGTTCGGCGCGTAGTAGGTGGTGTGGAACCCCTGGAAGGTGGGCAGGTCGGCGGCGTTCAGGTCGGCCATCGATCCGATCGTCGCGTGGTGGTACGGGTGGCCGGGCGGGTAGAGCAGCGGCAGCAGCCGCAGCCACGCGTCGCCGTAGGGGACGTTCTCGTAGCGCTGGCGGCGCTCGTTCTTGACCACGTCCCGCTGGTTGTCCAGCGTCTCCCGGGTCAGCGCCGGCACCAGGCCGCCCATCCGGTCGGCCTCCAGCCAGAGCGCCAGCTCCAGGTGCTCGGCCGGGACCGTCTCGAAGTAGTTCGTCCGGTCCGGGTTGGTGGTGGCGTTCAGCGAACCGCCGGAACCCTGGATGAGCTTCATGTGCTCGGTCTTCGCCACGTTCACCGAACCCTCGAACATCAGGTGCTCGAAGAGGTGGGCGAAGCCGGTCTGACCCCCCGGCTCGTGCCGGGAACCCACGTCGTACCAGAGGTTGACGGCGACGGCGGGGGCGGTGCGGTCCTCGCTCACCACCACGCGCAGGCCGTTGTCCAGTCGGGTCGTCTCGATCGGCCAGGGGTAACCGCTGTCGGGCATGGCACGACGCTATCCGATCTCGCGGTCGGGAAGGGGACGAGCGCGGACACGCGTCCGTCCGGACGCCGTGTCCGCACCGGCTCGCGCGGCCGTACGCCCGCCCGGTCAGTCCGGCGGCTCGGCGGGGGTCACGGTCTGGTCGGAGGTCCGGTGCTCCAGGGTGGTGTCCTGGGCGACGTTCCGGTCCTCCCGGATGTCCGATTCGGTGAGGATCGCGTCGGCCTGCGCCTCGGCGTCGTCGCTGCCCACCGCCTTCTCCTCGGGTAGCAGGTGGGCGCGGGACTCGATCCGCTCCTGGTCGCTCTGCTCGTGACTCATGCCGTCCCCATACCCCCCTGGGGGCTCAGCGGAACGGGCCTCGCACCTCGTAGGTGATCCCGCCCGAGGAGGAGCCGCTGGTGCCGCGCTGGGAGGAGAAGTAGAGCCGGCTGCCGTCCGGGGCGAAGACCGGTCCGGTGATCTCCGAGGCGCTCTGACCGGTGACTCTCAGAGAGGGTGTGACGACGGCGTCCGGGGTGATCAGGACGATCTCCATGTTGCCGCCGTCCTCGGCGACGTAGAGGTCGCCGTACGCCGAGCCGGTGATGTTGTCGACCCCGGTGAGCGGCGCCGACCCGCCCACCACCAGCGAGTCGTCGTACGCCAGGTCGATCCGCTGGTTGACCGCGTCGTACGCCCAGACCCGGTTGTCGCCCTTGGTGGTGAACCAGCACGTCCCGTCGGCGTACCAGGCGCCCTCGCCGCCGTTGAACTTCTTCGCGCCGGAGACCTGGTGCCGGGTGTGGGTGGGCGAGCCGTCCGGGTCGGGACCCGCGTCCAGCTCACCGGGCCGCTGGTGGCGGTGCCGGCCACCAGCACCTCCAGCGTGCCGCTGGACAGGTCGCCCCAGGCCGTCGGCCGGAACCGGTAGAGGCAGCCGTCGGTCTCGTCCTCGGTCAGGTAAATCACCTTGCGGTCCGGATCCGCCGCGGTGGCCTCGTGGGTGAAGCGCCCCATCGCCGGCCGGCGGACCGCCGCGGTGCCGCCCTGCGGCCAGGTCTCGTAGACGTACCCCCGGCTGACCTCCTCGGAGGAGAGCCAGGTGCCCCACGGGGTCGCCTCACCGGCGCAGTTCCGGTTCGTGTCTCCCAGGATCCGGTACGCGGAGGAAATTGTTCCGTCGGCGTTGAACCACACCGCGGAGGCCCCCCGGTGGTCGAGATCTCGGAATTCGAGACGTAGATCCAGCCGGAGCCGGCGGCGAAGCAGGCACCCCCGTCGGGGGCGTCGTGCCAGGCGTACGAGGTGCCCGCGACCACCTGTCGGGACCGGGCGATCACCCGGCTGGTGAAGCCCGCCGGGAGTTGGATCCCGTTGGCGTCGGCGCTGCCCAGCGACCCGTACGGGCCGACCCCGGGCTGCGCGGGGACGGCCAGGGCGGCGCCCGCCCAGAGGCTGCCGGAGAAGGCGGCGGCACCGGCGACGGTGGCGCGCAGGACGGTACGACGGTCCATTCGCAGACTTCCTGAGGAAGCGTTCGGTGCCGATGAAACTACCGTCCGGTTCATCGACGGGTGTGAACGCGAGGCGAGACTTTCCCGACGACGCAGTGAGCCCGATCCGTCGCGTCGGGTAAGCTTCCCGCCGTGACGCGGTCGTATCGATGGTTTAGGCAGCCGGCTGGAGGAGCCGGTGACTCGACCATGATCTGACGTCACCCCTCTTCGAGCCGGCCGGGCAGGGATTCTCCCTGCCCATTCGTGTACGAGCAGCCGGCTCGACCTCGGGCGCCGGCCCCGGGGCACGGTCGGCGGAAGGAAGCCCACCGTGACGACCCCGGACGCACATCGGGTCATCGACCAGCGGATCGATCGTGTCGTGCCGCTGACCACCCCGGCCCTGCTGCACCACCACCTGCCCCTGGAGGCCCCGCTCGCGCAGGCGGTGGTGGCCGGTCGACGTGCCGTCGGCCGGGTGCTGGACCGGGCCGACGACCGCCTGCTGGTCGTGGTCGGCCCGTGCTCGGTGCACGACCCCGCCGCCGCCCTCGACTACGCGGGCCGGCTGCGTGGGGTCGCCGACCGGCTCGCCGACGACCTGCTGGTGGTGATGCGGGTCTACTTCGAGAAGCCACGCTCGACGGTGGGCTGGAAGGGGCTGATCAACGACCCGGGGCTGGACGGCTCCGGCGACGTCAACACCGGTCTGCGTACCGCGCGGGCGCTCCTGCTCGACGTGCTGCGCCTCGGGTTGCCGGTGGGCTGCGAGTTCCTCGACCCGATCACCCCGCAGTACATCGCCGACACGGTCGCCTGGGGGGCGATCGGCGCCCGGACCGTGGAGAGTCAGGTGCACCGGCAGCTCGCCTCCGGGCTGTCCATGCCGATCGGCATGAAGAACCGCCCCGACGGCAGCATCTCCACCGCGGTGGACGCCATCCGGGCGGCGGGCGTGCCGCACGTCTTCCCCGGCATCGACGTCTCCGGCACTCCGGCGATCATGCACACCCGGGGCAACGCCGACGGCCACCTGGTGCTGCGCGGCGGAGGCGGCCGGCCCAACTACGACGCGGCGTCGGTGGCCGGCGCGCTGGACCTGCTCCGGGCGGCCGGGCTGCCGGAGCGCGTGGTGATCGACGCCAGCCACGCCAACAGCGGAAAGGACCACCGGAACCAGCCGCTGGTCGCCGCGGACGTCGCGGCCCAGCTCGCCGCCGGCCAGCGCGGCATCGTCGGCGTCATGCTGGAGAGCTTCCTCCAGCCCGGCCGGCAGGACCTCGACCCCACCCGCGAGCTGGAGTACGGCAAGTCGGTCACCGACGCCTGCCTTGGCTGGGACACCACCGCCGAGGTCCTCGACCAGCTGGCCGCCGCGGTCCGCGCCCGCCGCGCCACCCTGCCCGCCCCCGCGTGACCCAGCCACCCGTGCGACGGACAGAGCACGGCGCCGCCCGGGGGGGGAGGGGGGGGGGGGGGGGGAGGGGG